>CALMAB010000498.1 GCA_937858325.1 uncultured Acetobacteraceae bacterium | reverse complement strand
CGCCCGGAGCGCGCCACGGTGGGCGCCGGCCCGGTCCGCGGGGCCACCGGCACCTCGCCCGGCCCGGCGGCGCTGGCGACGTGAACCGTGCCCGACGGCGCTTGCAGCACGCCGCCGCTGATCGTCACCGCGCCGCCCACCAGCCCCAGCGTGCGGCCCGGCGTGCCCGCAAGCTGGGACCCGTTCACCGTCACCGGCTGTGGGTTGGCGGACAGGAACCCGAACGCTTCCGGCGGCGCGGCGCTCAGCGTGCTGGCGTCCGGGTTGCTGGCCTGGAAGCGCGCCCCGTCCTTCATCCGCAGGTAGTCGGCGGAACTGGCGTGGAAGCTGCCGCCCACGTCCACGCGGGCGTTCGGCCCGAACACCACGCCCGCCGGGTTGACCAGGTAAAGGCTGGCCCCCGGGATGGTGGACCGGATGCCGCCGTCAATGGACGACGCCGCCCCGCCCGTCACCCGGCCGATCACGTTGCCGACGCTCGCCGGCCCGCTGAACGTCGCCGTCTCGCCTTGCCTCAGTCCGAAGGCGCCGAAGCTGTGGAACAGGTTGCCGCCGACCTGCCGGCCCAGCCCGGCCCCGACCGCGTAGTTCGGCCCGGCCAGCGTCTGCGCCGGCCCCAGCCGGCCGTCCACCGTGATGCTCTGCGCCTGGGCCTCGCCGCCCAGCAGCGCGGTCAGAACAACGAGCCGAACCGCAGGAATGATTTGGCCGAAGCGAGTGTGAGTCATCGGCCGTCCCTGGCATACACTGCCAGGATTCGTTGGCATGGCCTGGAACGCCGGTCAAGAACTCGCGCCTGGGAACGGCGTTGGTGCATGGAGGCGAGTGCGGACAGCACGGCCCCTGCCCCACATGGTTCAGCGGCGGACGGAAACGGACTTGGCTTCGCGGATCATGCGGTTGAGCACCTGGACGGCAAGCGCGACCTCGCCAAACTGAGCGGGCCGGCTGCGGGCACGGAGCTTGGGTCCGATCAGGTGCTTGTAGCGGCCCATTGTCGTTTCAGCATGGTTGTGCTTCCCGCCCGGCGTGCTGCGGCGCGGTGCTTGCCATCCTGCCAGAGCCGCCTCGTCCACCCAGACCGTCAGATCACCCCGCCGGCGCAGTCCCGCCTCATAGGCCGGCCAGCTGCGGAGCAGCGCTCCCAGCGAGTTCGTGACCCGATACCGGGCCTGCGGAATGCGATGGCGGCGCGCGGTGTTGTGCTTGAATGGCACGACAGGAACATACCTGCCCCATCAGGGTTAGGCTACCCAGGCATCCATGCACCAACGCCGAACGCCGGCGGGAACACCCGACATCGCTGTCGATCCCAGGAAACCTGATCAACGGTATAAGGTGCCCGAACACCTAAATGACCAGTATTGCGGTTAAGCGCAGCGTGACAAGCTGATAGGAAACGCCTGACAGCTAAGCATCATTCTGCGGAGTGTGCTTACACGCAGCAGGAAAAATGATGCATTTTCAATGCCTCCTAAGCAGGCCTTCGTGGCGCAAGCCACGAAGGCCTGCTTAGGCGAAGTGGCACGACACGGTCCCGAACGGGCCGTAATCGGCGTGCACCGTGTCGCCGGCCGCCACCTCGATCGGGCGGATGAACGAGCCGCTCAGGACCACATGGCCCGGTTCGAGACCTTGCCCGAAGGTCCCGAGCTTGTTTGTAAGCCAGGCGACCGCCCTGGCCGGATGGTTCAGCACCCCGGCGGCGACCCCGGTTTCCTCGACCGATCCGTTCTTGGAGCAGACCGCAGCAACCCAGCGAAGGTCGTGGTCATGGGGACGGAACGGCCGTCCGCCGACAACGATGCCTGCGTTGGCGGCGTTGTCCGAAATGGTGTCGAGCACGGTGCGGGCAGCCCCTGTGTCCGGGTCCTTGCGGAAGACGCGCGTATCGAGGATTTCCAGGGCTGGCGTCACGTACCCCGTTGCGTCGAGCACATCGAAGATTGAGCAACCGGGTCCGCGCAGGGGAGAGCGCATCACGAAGGCCAGTTCCGCCTCAATCCGCAGGCCGATGAAGCGCGACACCGGGATTACGCCGCCATCCGAAAAGACCATGTCGTCCAGGAGGACGCCCGAGTCCGGCTCGTCGATGCCGAGCGCATACTGCATGGCCTTGGAGGTCAGGCCGACCTTGTAGCCCACGACCGTGCGGCCGGCCGCACGTTTCCGGGCGATCCAGGCCGCCTGAACCCGATACGCGTCGTCCATCGTCATGCCGGGATGGTCAAGGGACAACATCCGCATCTGCTGGCGCGTCCGTTCGGCGGCGTCGAGCCGCTCGGCTGCGGCCGAGACGGCCGCCTCGTCCATGGCGCTCATCCGAGGTTCCGGGCGGCCGTGTCGGGGAAGGCCAAGTCCTCATGCGCATCGCCGGGCTTGTGGTTGGGCGCCAGGTCCCGCATGTGGCACGCGGCGAGGTACCCGAACGTCATCGCCGAACCCAGAGAGAACCCTGCCTGGTAGCCGATCCCGTACTCCGTGTGGGCCGCCGCGTTGCCGACGGCGTACAGGCCCGGAATGGGCTTTCCCCTCTGGTGGACGACCTGCGCGTTGGCATCCGTGAGCAGCCCGTGGGACACGAAGCAGCTCGGATGCAGCTCGATGCCGTAGAACGGTGCGACCCGCACCGTGCCAAGGCGCGGGTTCGGCTCGTCCCTGTTCTCGCCCTTGTTCTTCCAAACCTCCGCCGACGCGAGCGTCCAGGAGGCCGCGCCGCGGCGGAAATCCTCGTCCACCCCCTTGCGGGCGAAGCCGTTGAAGCGTTCGGCCGTCGTGGCCAGCCCGGCGCCATCGACGCCCAGCAGGCCGCCCAGCTTTTCCAGGGTGTCTGCGCGCGCGACCCAGTCGGGGATGGGCGCGCCGGCCGGGCGGTAGGCGAACGAGAAGGCGTCGGCGTATTGCTGGTCGAAGATCAGGAAGCACGGTAGGTTGACGTGCCGGCGCTTGTTCATGTCGTACTCGCGCAGCCGTGGCACCAAGGCCTGGAAATAGGCCTCGTCGCCGAACCTCCTGCCGTCCCGGTTGACCACGATCGTGTGCGGGCAAAGCATCTCGCAGATGCTGGCCTGCCGGAACAAGATGTTGTCCTCCGGATGGACTTTGGGCACGTGGAAGCCCAGGAACACCGAGAAGTTGTGGTGGATGGTGCGGGTCTGCGCGCCGCGCTCGCCCGCTATCCGCAGGTGGTCGCCCGTCAGCGTGTCCGGAAACTGGGTCAGCCATCCCGGCAGGCCCTCGAGGTGCTCGGCCATCTCGTGGTTGGAGTCGTAGCCTCCGGTTGCCAGCACCACTCCCTTGCGGGCGCGGACCACCTCGCCATTGTCAAGCTCGGCACCGTCGATCCGCCCATTCGACTCGGTCAGCCGCGCGACGGCCGCCTCGATCCTTATGTCGACGTTCCGGGACAGCAGCTCGCGGACAAAGTGCACGACAACGGCCGTGCCCCGCCCCAACATCCCGTCCTGGCGGCGCTTGCCGATCAGCTCCCAGTTCCAGTTCGCGGGGTCGGTGATGCCGCCCCACTCGATGACCTCCTCGAGCGTCATCTCCGTCGGCTGGTCCCGCGGGATGAAGATCTTGTCCTGCCAGGGGCCGAGCGTCCGGATGGAGGTGAGGTCCGGGTCGAGGTGCCGCCCGGCCGCCCGCGCGCCGGGCGCCACGCCCCAGTAATGGTCCGTGAGCCCGCGGGTGACGTGCAGGCGGACCCCGCACGCCTCGAAGAACCGGAGGGCCTCGGCCCCCCGGGTCGCGTATGCCAGCATCTTGGCCTCGTCGGAGTAGCCTCCGGACATGTAGCGGATGTAGCTGAGCACCTGCTCCAGATCGTCCTTCTCGCCGTCCTGTTCGGCGAGGTGGTTGTTGCCGATCCAGAACCCTCCGTAGGAGAGGGAGGTGCCGCCGCCGAGCTTCTTGCCTTTCTCGAGCAGGGCGACCCGGTCGCCCATTTCCGCCGCGGCGAGCGCCGCCGACAGGCCCGCAATCCCCGTTCCGACGACGACGATGTCGTAGTTGGCAGCAGGTTGTTTTGCCATTGCAATCCTCATGCGTTGTGTATGTCCTCGCCCGGCGGCGGAGGCGCTGCGCCGGGCAGGGATCAGCCCAGCAAGTCCGCCATCAGGGGCGTCGTCATTTCCGGGACCTTGCGCGGTCTCAGCAAGTGGATGTAGAGGACCGCGGTCGCACCCACGAGGGCGATGCAGCCCGCCACGAAGTAGTAGGCCACCTGCGTCAGCCCCCAGCCCACCAGCACACCGGAGAACAAAGGCGTAACCGAGGAGCCAAACCGCCCCATCGCCAGGCTCCAGCCGACGCCGGTCGCACGGACCGAGAGCGGGTAAAGCTCGGTTGCGAGCGCGACCAGCGCCCCGATCGCAGCAGAAGCTGTGAACCCGGCAACCGTGATGCCGACCAGCGCAGACATGAACTGCTCGGCCATGAAGCCGAAAAGGACCGACCCGGCCGCCGCCATGGCCAGCAAGCAAGCCGTCGCCTTCGGCGGCGTCACCCGCTTCATGACCGGGCCGGCGGCGATCGTGCCGAGCACGGAGCCGACGAAGAAGAATGAGAACACCGTCCCGATCTGAGCGGACGGCATTCCCGTGGTGCGGAGCAGGACGGCCGCATACTGGCTGATCATCACGAGCTGCCCAAACGAACAGAAGAAGGCAAGCCAGAGCGCCAGGGTCATGCGGGACCGCCCGTCCTCGAACACGGATCTGACCGAGGGGCGCACAAGCTCGGCCGGAGCCATCACGAAGGTCGCAGTTTCCAGCCCGGCCGCTCCGCCGTTGATGCGCCGGACGACCGAGCGGACCCGCTCGTCCTGCCCGCCGCGCGCCGCGAGGTAGCCGATCGACTCTGGGACGGTGAAGACCAGGAGGGCCACGGCCAGGATCGGCGCCACCGCGCCGAAGTAGAACAGCGCCGGCCAGCCCGCGGAGTCGAGAAACCGCGCTGCCACGACCCCGCCGAGCACGCCGCCGGCGGGCACGCCCGCCCAGATCATCGTCACCACCGTGGTGCGGACCCGTTGCGGCGCATACTCGGCGGCGAGGGCGACGAAGCACGGCGCCGCGCCGCCCACGCCGATGCCGGTGACGAAGCGGGACGCCAGCAGCATCGGCAGATCTCCGGACAACCCGGTGAGCAGCGAGCCCGCCGCGAAGATGAGCACTGCGATGGCCAGCACGGGCTTCCGGCCCCACCGGTCCGCCGCAGGCCCGAACACCAGCATCCCGGGAACGAAGCCGGCCAGCCCGGCCGACGCGATGTAGCCGAACGACCTCGCATCGACCAAGCCCTGCGCGATCAGGGCCGGCCCGGCGACGCCCACCACGGCCGTGTCGTACCCGTCCATGACCGCGATGAAGATGCAGGTCGCAAATGTCCAGTACTGCACCAACCGTAGGGGGCTGCGGTCGATCAACTCCCGTACATCGACCGGATTGGGCATCATGGCAATGTTTCCTGTTCGTTCGTGGGGCGGCCGCCTCGTAATGGACCTGGGTTGTTGCGCGCGCCGCCCGTCACCGGGCCTGGATGGGTTCGGTCAGGTCCGTCACGGAGGAGGCTCCGCGAGCGTTCGGCGCTCTCCCCTCGCCAGCGGCAGGGCGAGGAGCGCCGCGACGAGGCTCACGCCAGTCGGCGTCAGCCAGCTTGCCATGCTTATCGACTTCGAGTAGTGACGACGCACCTACTTCGTCGAACAGGGTCCCGCACCCGTCGAGCAGCAAGTGGCCATCTGAACCCGGTATGACCGTCGAAATGCGGCTGCCCGACCTGTCGCTCATGCCGAACAGACCGATGAGTTGGAAGCAGGCCGCGAGGCCGCGCCGTACCTGCCGTTCTTCGGCGCTCAAAGGTTCACCCCGGTTTCCTTTGCGTTCATCTACACGGCCATCTTCTGCAGGGCGTCCCGCGCAGGCATGCCGACCATCACGCCTTTGCGCCGTGCCGGCTCGTTCGCGGCCGAGACGATGCCGTCGTGGTAGGTGCTCAGCCCGTTCCCGATGCTCGCCGAGGCGGCGGACACCGAGGCCGCCGGCATGCCCCGCTCGCCGCATATGCCGAGGGCGGCGATGCCGGAGTTGTTCTTGGCCATGCCTGCGTCGTTGGCGATCCAGCCCTTCACGTTCCAGCGGAACGCATGCTCGGCCGCCACCCGGGCCGAGTGGGTGCCGAGCGCGAACACGTCGTTGGGGTAGGTGCCGGAAAGGTCCAGCAGCCAGACGCGCGCGAGGACGCGGCCGGAGGGAAGCTTCGCCATCTCGTGCAGCTCGAGGTCGATGCCGACCTTCTCCGTCAGCGGACGGCCGGGCTTCGCCTGGAGTAGCAGTTCGGCCGCCTGCCGGGTCGGCTGCCCGGCCCGCACCCCCAGCTGCCCAGCCGCGTCGTTGACGCTGCTGATCGTGCCGTTCAGGAGCGAGTTCCCGTTGGACAGGCTGGCGGTCCGTCCGGCGACGGCCGCCATGGGGATGCCGAACTTGTCGCAGAACGCCAGGCCGCTGATGCCGGCCTGCGCCTTGCCGATCCCGGCATCGTGGGCGATGATCGCCTTGGCGCCTGTCGGGAAGACCGTGCTGACGGCGCTTGCGCCCGCATAGGACCCGCCGAGCACCACATCGTCCACCCCGGTGCGCTCGTCGTAGTACGAGAGCGAGTCGGCAACCAGGATGCGGCCCCGCCCGTCCGCGAGGACGACGTCCAGCTTGCCGGGGCCGACCGCACCAGGGTCCGGCTCCGTCCCAGCTTCGGCGGCCGTCACGAAGTGGCTGCCAGCCAGGGGCAGGGCGGATGCGACTGCGCCTGCCACGAGACCTCGCCTTTGCACTGAAACCTCCCCGTTCCGTTGCTCAAGGGTTCGCGCTCAGTGTTTGAGGAAAGGGCAGTCGCCTTCGTCCAGCGAGCCGAACGCCTGGTCGGCGGGAACCGTGCCGATCCTGTCGTACAGGTCCCAGGGTCCCTTGGACCGAGCCGGGCTTTTCACCTGGTAGACGTTCATGTCCAGCATCGCCCGCCCGTCGGCGCGGATGCGCACCTGCTTGCCGAAATGCTCGGCCGGCATCTCCCGCATCTTCGCCATGACGGGGTCGGCATCGGTCGTCCCGGCCGCTTGCACCGCCTTGAGGTAGTGCGCGACGCTGGCGTAGCTGCTCGCGTGGTCGCGGCTCGGCATCTGCTTGCGCGCATCATGGAACCGCTTGGCCCAGGCGCGCGTGGCGTCGTTGTCGTCCCAGTAGAAATCCTCGGACAGGATCAGCCCCTGGGCGGCCTGAAGGCCCAGGGACTGGACGTCGGTGATGAACAGGGCGAACGCCACCATCTTGCGACCACCCTCGATCAGGCCGAACTCGTGGGCCTGCTTGATACCGGTGACGGCGTCCGTCCCGAAGTTCGCGAACGCAACCACGTCGGCGCCGGACGACTGCGCCGAGATCAGGTAGCTTCCGAAGTCGTTCGTGTTGAGCGGATGGCGGACGCTTCCGATCACCGTGCCGCCGGTCTGGCCAATGACCGCCGAGGCATCGCGCTGCATGGATAGGCCGAAGGCGTAGTCCGCGGCCACGAAGTACCAGCTCCTGCCGCCCAGCTCCACCACCGCCTTGGCTGTGCTCCGCGCCAGGGCCACGGTGTCGTCGGCCCAGGCGACGGTCCAGGGCGAGCACAGGCGCCCGGTCAGGTCGGCCGCCGCGGTGGCGGTGTTGAGCAGGATGCGCTTGCGTTCGCGCCCGACCTCCTGGACGGCCAGGCCTACGGACGAGACCGGGAGGTCCACGATGACATCGACGCCCTCCTGGTCGAACCACCTCCGCGCGATTGCGGACGCGATGTCCGGCTTGTTGAGCGTGTCTGCGAACACGACGGTGACGGGCTTGCCGTTGACGGTGCCGCCCGCGTCGGCGACCGCCATGCGGACAGCCTCGACCACGCCCTCCCCGCCCGTGTTGGACGCCATCCCGGACATGTCGCCGAGGACGCCGATCTTGACCCCGTCGAGGCCCGCCTTGGCGTGGGTCAGCGGCAATGCCAGGGCAGCCAGCACGAAGCCCACCCGGCGCATCCAACGTCTCATGGTCGTATCCTCCCTTGCCCGTGCCGTTCTGAAGCGGCGTGCGTTTGTCATGGTCTGTGCGGCTTGGCTCTCACCGGTCTTGCGCCATGTGGCGCGCGGCCAGGTAGCTGAAGGTCAGGCTGGAGGCGAGGGTCAGGCCTGCCTGGTAGCCTGCCCCGAACTCGTTGTTCGCGGCGGCATTGCCTGTGGCGTACAGGCCGGGAATGGGCCGCCGCCGCTGGTGCAGCACCTGGCCGTTCCCGTCCGCTTCCAGCCCGGCGGAGGACACGACGCTCGGGTGCATCTCGATGCCGTAGAACGGCGGCTGCACGACGTCGCCGAGCCGGGGGTTGCCGTCCTCGCCCTTCGCGCGCGCCAGGCGCCACAGCTCCTTGCCGCGACCGTAGTCCTCGTCCACCCCGCGCCGGGCGAACTCGTTGAACCGCGCCACCGTGCCGCACAGGTTCGTGCCGTCGATGCCCAGCCTCGCCGCCAGCTCGTCCAGGTTGTCGGCGCGCGCCACCCAGCCCGGCATCTCGCTGCCCGGCGGCAGCCCGGCGAACGAGTACTGGGCCACGTACTGGCTGTCGAAGACCAGGTAGCAGGGCAGGTTCCGATAGGAGTGCGATGGCCCGTCGAACTCCCGCAGCCGCGGACCCATGGACTGGAAATAGGCCTCGTTGGCGAACCGCTCCCCGCCGCGGTTCACCACCAGCGTGTGCGGGCTGCAGAGCTCGATGATGCCCGCCAGCCGGAACGAGGACGCGCGCGCGCTCGTCGCCGGAATGCGGAAGCCGAGGAACAACTGGAGATTGTTGTGGACGATGCCCACCGCCGCGCCTTGCTCTCCCGCCACGACCATGCCGTCGCCGGTGAGCGAGTCCGGGAACATCGACTCATAGCCGGGCAGGCCCTCGTAGTTGGCGACCATGTCGGGGTTTGAGTCGTAGCCGCCGGCGGCGATCACGACGCCCCGCCGGGCGGCAATCCGCTTCCCGTCCGCGGTCTCGACGCCCACGGCACGCCCGCCGCTCATCACCAGGCGGTCCACCGCCTCGTTGGTGCGCACCGGGACTTGCCGTTCGAGCAGCGGCTTGAGAAAGCCGGAGACCATGCCCACGCCGAGGCCGCGCACGTCGCGCCGGCGACGGTCCTCCATGATGGCCGGGTCCCAGTCGGCGGCGGTGTGCATGCCGCCCCAGGACACCAGCTCCTCGGCGGAGATGTTGTAGGACGACACCGGCGGCAGCAGCACGCGCTCGCGCCAGTCGCCGAGTTCGTAGCCCGAGATCGGCTCCACCTCGACCGACCGGCCTTCCGCCATCGATCCTGGCGCCCCGTCGAAGTAGTGGTCCGTCACGCCCTTCACGATGCGGAAGCGGATGCCGCATTGCTCGAAGAACGCCAGCGCCTCCGGGCTGCGGTCGACGAAGGCCAGCATGCGCCCCTCCTTCGAGGAGCCGCCGCCGAGGAACCGCATGTAGCGGACCACCGCGTCGCGGCTGTCCGAGTAGCCGGCCGCCCTCGCCAGGTGGTTCGCGCCTACCCAGATCAGCCCGTAGGAGTAGCAGCTCCCGCCCCCGAGCGCGGAGGCCTTCTCCAAAATGATCGGGTGCATGCCCATCTCGTGCGCCGCCAGCGCGGCGGATAGCCCGGCAAGCCCGGACCCCATCACGACGACATCGTATTCCGAGTCCCAGCTCACGTTCCCTCCGTTGGCTTCTCTTGTGTTCCCGTGATGCCACGCCGCCGGTGTCAGGCCAGCGCCACGCCCGCCAGCGTCATGCGCACCGCGACCTGGAAACCTCCCGCCTCGCGCGGGCCGATGCCTCGACCGGCATCCGGCTAGATAGCGGCCGGCGTTCGACCCGGCTTTGGCGGCCAGATCAGGTTCACGGCGACCGTCATGACGATCAGCCCGATCGGATAGGCCAGGCCGGCGTAGATGTTGCCCGTGGCGGTGACCAGGCTGAGGCTGACCAGCGGCAGAAGGCCGCCCATGAGGCTGAACGACAGGTTGAACGGCAGCGACAGCGACGTGTAGCGCACCCGCGCCGGGAAGGATTCGGCCATGAAGGCGCCGTAGGGGCCGTAGATGGCCGCAAACAGGACGGTTTCCGCGAACACGCAGACGGCCAGCAGCGTCAGGTCGTGCGTCGCCACCGCCCGCGACAGGCCGATGAAGACCGGCAGCATTGCCAGGCCGTTCAGCACCAGCCCGGGCAGGATCACCGCGCGGCGGCCGATCCGATCCGAAAGAGCACCAAAGATGACGAAGAACGGCGTGCCGAGAACCAGGCCCAGGACCGTCCCGCTTGTCGCGAACATCGGATCCGCTTTGAGGGTGCCCTGGAGGAAGATGCTCGTGTACAGGAACAGCACGCCGCTCACGGCGGCCGTCCCGGCGGACACGCCGAACAGGGTGACGGCGAGCGTCTTGAGGTTCTCCCGGTCGGTCAGGCTCGCCTTGATGGGCGAGGCGGCGAGCTGGCCCTGCCGCTGCATCTCCGCGAACACGGGCGATTCATGGAGGCGAAGCCGGATCCACATGGACAACCCGACGAGCAGGGCGGACAGGAGGAACGGCACGCGCCATCCCCAAGCGTAGTAGGCCTCGCTCCCCAGCGCCGCCTGCAGGCCCAGGTTGATTCCCGCCGCGAGGATGAGGCCGAGGCCCGCGGTCGTCTGGATCCAGCTCGTCGCGTAGCCGACGCGGCCCGGGGGTGCGCTTTCGGCCAGGTAGGTCGTGGCCCCGCCGTATTCTCCGCCGAGCGCCAAGCCCTGCACCATCCGCAGGCACACCAGCGCAACCGGGGCCGTCATCCCGATCGTGCCGTAGGTGGGCAGCGCGCCGATCAGCATGGTCGCGACCCCCATCAGCAGCATGGTGACCACGAACGTCTTCTTGCGTCCGATCCGGTCGCCCATCGCGCCGAACACCAGCCCGCCAAGCGGGCGCAGGACGTAGCCCGTGCCGAGCGCTCCCACGCTGAGCAGCAGCGCGGCCGTGGGATTGTCGGACGGGAAGAACCGCGTGGCCAGGAAGACGGCCAGGCTGGCATAAAGGAAGAAGTCGTACCACTCGATCACCGTGCCGAGCGAGGACGCAACCACGGCCCGGGACAAGGTTCCGCGCGGCGGCGCGGTGGCGGCGGCCGTTTCGACCGGCGCGCTGCCGACGGTGCTGCCCACTGGCATGCTCATTGTGTTTTCCCTCCCGAAACGGCACGGCAACGAACGAAGTCAGGGTTTGATGTTGAACACAGTCGCCGCGCGCTTGCGGGCGATCTGCCATCCGCCCTCCGCGCTTCGCACAAGCTCGTCCTGGACGGTCAGCACCGCCGACGGGCCAGCAAGGGACGCGGGCAGCGTCGGCTCGCCGTCGAACGACCTGTCGAACACCAGCACGTCGCAACGCGCCTGGGCCGCGGCCGGGCCGTGGACCCGCACGTCGACGTTGGTCACCAGGTGCCGGGTCACGCGGGACCGGGGCCGGGCGGCCAGCACCTGCCGTACCGCTTCCCGGCCGCTCACCGTCCCGCCCGCGCGGACCCACTCGACGTCCGGCGTGACGAGGCCGAGCGCCCGGTCGTCGTCGAAGCCGTCAAGGGCGACGTAGAAGCCGACCACGACCGCCCCGATGACCTGCGCCGCCTCGCCATTGAGCTGCCCGCCCAACTGCCTGTCCGTGACAACGTCCATGGCGTCCCCTTTTTCGCTACTCGGCGGCAATCGCGGCTTGTTCGAGGTTGGTTTGGATGCCCGCCTCGGCGCCGATCTTGACGATCGGACCCTTGAGCTGCTCCTGCCAGATCAGCGACTCCTGGGCGATCTGGAGCGGGTGGTCCTGGATCGTCAGGATGTTGCAGCCTTCCTCGCCCGAAGCGTGGTTGTGGACCGCCCAGCCCGGCGCGGAGAGCATCAGATCCCCGGCCTTCCAGCCGAACTGGCGCCCGTCCACCGTGCTGCGCCCGCTGCCCGCGAAGATGTAGTTGATCGCCGCCGAGCTGTGACGGTGCGGCGCGTCCACCCGGTTGGGCGGGAACTGCGCGATGGAGGCGAAGAAGGAGTGCGTCGTGCCGTTCCGGCGCTCCGTTGCCGGGTTGTACAGGATGACCAGGTGCCGGCCCTGGTAGCCGCGGCCCGCTTCCCCGCCGAGATGCTCCACGCCGTCGAGGTGCTGCGACACTTCCTGCCAAGGCCACAGCAGCGGCTGGGACGGCACCACGTCGATGTCGATCAGGTGCTCGTAGCCCAGCACGCGGGCCCCGTCCTTACCCACGGGCGCGTTGGTGGCGGTGTCCTTCGCGCGCTTGGCGGACTCCTTCTTCTCGGCGGCATTTGCCGGGCGCGAGGCCGACATGGGGCCGCTCATGGCGTAGTGCACGTTCAGCTTCTCCAGCAGCGGGGCGTTGGAGTAGCTCAGGAACACCGCAGGCTCGGTCCCGGTGTTCTCGTAGGAGCACGGCGTCATCGACGGGATGCTCCAAACGTCGCGCATCCCGAAGGAGATCGTCCGCTCGCCCGCATGGCAAACGCCCGAGCCGCGGATGCAGAACCCGACTTGGCTCGCGTTCTGGACGGTGGTTCCCGTGCGCTCGCCGGGCAGCACGACGTTGATGGCGGCATCCATGCCCGGCGTCAGCGCCCGGCCCGGCGCCGTCGAGCTCGGATGGACCACGAAGGAGCGCCGCACGCCGCTCGGCGGGTTCTCAAGCCCGGACAGCCGATCCACCTCCGCCTCGATCTCCTCGCCCGTGACGACGAGGGCCGGCCAGAACTCCTTGGGCGACGCTTCCGTCCCGGTGTCCTGCTGGAAAAACAGCTTCGCTTCCGACATCATGTCCTCCGTTCGGTTGTTTTGATCACGCGACCTGCTTGCTTTGCCGGACCGATGCCGCGTGGACCTTCCAGCGCGGGACGGCCGGGACAGGAGCGGCGATCACCGCGCCCACGCCGGTCCGCTTCGCCGCCTCGAACGCACGGCTTGCGACAGCCAGGTCGGCCAGGCCCATGCCGACCGACTTGAACACCGTCAGGCGGTCCGTGCTGGCCCGGGGACGGCCGTCCGCGATCCTGTGGCCCAGCGTGTCCACGGCGTCCCAGGACCGCGAAGGGTGGCCGTAGAAGTCGATGAACTCGCGCGACGTGAGCTTCACGTTCGGCAGGTTGTCCACCACCACCGCGTCCGCGTGCTCAAGCACGTCGGGCAGCAGCTCCGCGTTGGCGGGAAGAATGGCGCCGACCGCGTTCAGGTGCGTGCCGGGCGAGAGCGACGCGGCGCCGAGGAACGGAACCTTGGCCCGCGTCACGACGGTCACGACCGGGGCGTCCCGCACGGCGTCCTCCAGGCTGGCCGGAGCCTCGACCCGCGCCTCGAAGCGGCTGCCGACCTCCGTCGCGAAGCGGAGCTGGTGCTCGCGCGTCGGGCTGAAGACGCGGATCCTCCTGAGCGGCCGGGCCACGGCCACGGCGGCAACCTGCAGCAGCGCCTGGCGTCCCGTGCCGACGATGGCGAGGTCGTCCGCCTCCGGGTCCGCCATCCACCGTGTCGCAAGGCCCGAGGAGGCCGCGGTCCGCAGCGCGCCCATCGCGTTCGCCTCCATGGTGGCGAGGAGCGTGCCTGCCTCGCCGTCGAACAAGGCGTAGATCGCCACCGCGCCCCGGGGCGTGTTGATCCAGGTCTTGGTGCCGCAGTAGCGCCCGCCGCCCGCGGAGGCGGACGTCACCGCCGAGGCGAGGGCGTGCAGGCTGGCGGCGCCGTCCCAGGTCGCCAAAGCCTTGGGGGCGTTGACGGCATGGCCCTCTCCTTCCAGGACCAGGACCTGCTCCAGCGCGTCCATGGCGTCGTTCAGGCTGACAAGTTCGACGACGTCCCGTTCGCGAAGCCATAGGATGTCTGGCCGGGGTTGGCTCATGCAGGGTGTCCTTCGTGAAGAGCGCGGGCGTGGGCGTTGCGGGCCGGGGTGCCGCCGGGAGCCGCCGCTTCCGCAGCCACCCGGTTCGCCAGCGTGCCGATGCCGGGCACTTCGACCTCGAGCAGGTCGCCGGGCTTCATCCAGAGCGGCGGGTCGCGCGCCATCCCGACGCCCGCCGGCGTGCCCAGCGCGACGATGTCGCCCGCCGAAAGCGGCGTGAAGGAACTCGCATAGGCGATGGCCTTCTCCGCGTCGAAGATCAGGTCCGCCGTGCTGCCCTGCTGCACGGTTTCGCCGTTCAGGCGGGTGGCGATCTGCAGGGCGCGGAGGTCGATGCCTTCGTCCAGGGTCACGCACCACGGCCCGATGGCGCCGGACCGCGGGAAGTTTTTGCCGGCCGTGACCTGCCGCGAATGCCGCTGCCAGTCCCGGGCGCTGTTGTCGGCGAGGATGGTGACGCCCAGCACGTGGCCCAGCGCCTGTCCGGCCGAGATGCGATACCCCGGCCTGCCCACCACCAGGGCGACTTCGCCCTCGAAGTCGAACTCTTCCGACACGGAAGGGGCGACGATGTCTTCCCCGTGCCCGGCGAAGCTCGACCCGAACCGGACAAAGAACGCAGGCTGTGAAGGAATGGACAGCTTCGCCTCAGCCGCGTGGTCGGTGAAGTTCAAGCCGATGCAGAGGATGCGCTCGGCATCCGTCACCGGCGGAAGCAGGCGGACACGGTCGAGGGCGTGCCGTTGCACGTCTGCGCCGCGGCGCGCGAGACCTACGAGGGCGGAAGCGTCGCCGACCCGCCGCAACGCCCCGGCAAGCCCGCACGCGCTGCCGCCAAGCACGCGCGCCGTGCTCACGTCGAGCACCTCGTCGCCTTCGACGATGCCGAACCCGGCGCTGCCGGCCGGCGTGACGAAGCTAGCGAACCGCATGGAGCCGTCTCCCTGCACACTGATCTTCCGCAGTGACCGGATTGAACTTGCTCGCTCCGCTTGTGCTGCTCAATATGGAAACTTGGAAATCGACATTTTCCAGAAAGCAGGGAATGCCAACGTCCTCCGCCCATAACCACCGGCCGCAACGCGTGCGTCCCTCGCTGCTCTCGGACCTCAAGGCAATTGAGGTGTTCGTGTCGGTCATCGAGACGCAAAGCCTCACGAAGGCGGCCCGGCGCCTCGGCATCGGCGTGTCCACCGTCAGCAAGAAGCTGAGCGAGCTGGAGGAGCGCGCGGAAACACGGCTGCTGAACCGCACGACGCGAAACCTTTACATCACCGAGATGGGCAAGCGCCTGTACGAGCGCTGCCTCAAGATCACCGACGAGATCGAGAAGGCCGAAACGGAGCTGTGGGAGCAGAGCCGCGCGCCCAGCGGTCGCCTGCGCATCGCGGCGCCGGTCGTCCTGGGCCGGACGCAGATCGCCCCGCTGCTGACCCCTTTTCTGCGGTGCTACCCGGAGATCCAGGCCGAACTCGCCCTGTCACCGCGCACCGCCGATCTGATCAAGGAAGGCATCGACGTCGCGATCCGCCTCGTCCGCACCGACCAGGTCGAGCACGGGATGCAGCGCATCTGCCCGAACCGGCGGGTGTTCTGCGCGTCGCCCAGCTACCTGCAGGAGCATGGCGCGCCTGGCGACCCGAATGCCTTGTCCGGGCACGCCTGCCTGGTCGCTCGGACCAACGACACGTTTGATCGCTGGCCCTACGTCAAGGGCCGCAACATCGGGTTCACGCGCGTTTCAGGCCCGCTCGTCTCCGACAACGTCGACGTCCTCCGCCAGGCCGCCATTGATGGCCTGGGCATCGCCTATCTCGGCCTGTCCCTTGTGGCACCTGACATTCGGGCCGGGCGGCTGCAACAGGTTTTGGAAAGTTACCCCGTGCAGGACTCGCTCATCGTGGTGCTTCTGCCGCACGTCGACTTCATCCCACAACGGGTGAAGGTTTTCATCGCCTTCTTGCGCGAGCGCTTCGGGGAAACGCCCTCTTGGGAGGAGTTATGACGCCGGCTTTTCAGGCAAACGTGGGCGTGGTTCAAAACCGGGTGAACCGTCCCGGGTTTCCCGGAGGCGTTTTGGTGTGTGTTACGCGGCGACCGGCATATCCTCAAGCGCGGCGTAGTAGGCGTCCTCGGCCTCGGCCGGCGGGATGTTGCCGATGGGTTCGAGCAGGCGACGGTTGTTGAACCAGTCGACCCATTCGAGGGTGGCGAACTCCACCGCCTCGAAGCTCCGCCATGGCCCGCGCCGGTGGATCATCTCGGCCTTGAACAAGCCGTTGATCGTTCCGGCGGGAGCATTGTCGTACGAGTCGCCGACGCTGCCGACCGAGGGTTCGACCCCGGCCTCGGCGAGACGGTCGGTGTAGCGCAGCGCGAGGTGTTGCCCGCCGCGGTCCGAATGGTGGATGAGCCTGCCGCCGACCGGCCGCCGCTCGTGCAATGCCTGCTCCAGCGCGTCGAGCACAAAGCCGGCGTGGGCCGTCCGAGACACCCGCCAGCCGACGGTGCGACAGGCAAACGCGTCGATGACAAAGGCCACATGGACAAAGCCAGACCAGGTGCTCACATAGGTGAGATACTGTCGGCGAATTGCGATCCGGCACGATCAGGCGGGTGGTAAACGGTGCTCCTCTTCGTGGAGTGGTAGCCATGTGCCTTCAGCCTGAGCGGATGGGCGAGGTGCCCGTCGAGACCGCCCGCACTGCGGCGCTGGCATTCCCGCGCGGGACGGTCGCGACCTGGCTGCGGGACGCCTTCGCCGAGCTCTATCACGACGAGGACTTCGCCGCCCTTTACCCAAAACGCGGCCAGCCCGGTCTTGCGCCGTGGCGCCTCGCGCTCGTGACGGTGCTGCAGTTCCTTGAGCACCTGAGCGACCGGGAGGCGGCGGAGGCTGTCCGGGTCCGGATCGACTGGAAGTATGCGTTCGGGCTCGAGCTGACCGATCCGGGCTCTCATTTCAGCGTTCTCAGCGAGTTCCGCGCTCGCCTCGTCGCGGGCGACGCCGTCCACCTCTTGCTCGACGCGATGCTGGAGCGGTTCAAGGCCCGCGGCCTCATCAAGGCGCGCGGCAAGCAGCGCACCGACAGCACGCACGTGCTCGGCGCCGCGCGCGACCTGCACCTCCTTGAGCTCGTGACAGAGACGCTCCGCGCCGCCCTCGACGACCCAAGCAATCTTTGTTGGGGTGCCCAACGCATGACGGTTCCGTTCAGCGTTCAGCTT
>CALMAB010000497.1 GCA_937858325.1 uncultured Acetobacteraceae bacterium | reverse complement strand
TGGCGCTCGGCCTCGTCATCCTCGTCTTCACCGTCGTGCTGCGGCGCGGCCTGCGCGCCGCCGAATGGTATGCCCGCCGCGTCGCGGCCCCCCTTCATGCGCGGGTTGGCGCGGCCGACGCGCTGGCCCTGGGCAGGCTGCCGCGGCCCATACCGCCGGGCGTGCGGGAAGCGAGCCGGATCGGCGCCGCGCTTGCCTGGGCCGCCACGACGCTGGCCTCGCGCGAGCGGGAGCGCGCCAGCAACGCCGCCGTCCTGCAGGAGAACGAGGCCCGGTTCCGAACCATCACGGACGCCATGCCGCAGATGGCCTGGTCCGCGCGGCCGGATGGTCGGCACGACTACTACAACCGCCGCTGGTACGAGTACACCGGCATCCAGCCCGGCGAGGGCCGCAGGGCTTGGCGCGTGCTGTTCCGGTCGGACGACCTTTCCCGCGCCATGGCCGCGTGGCGGCGCAGCTTGGCGACCGGCGAGCCTTACCAGGCGGAATACCGCCTCAAGCATGCGGATGGAACCTGGCGATGGTGCCTGAGCCGCGCCTCGCCGCTGCGCGACCCTGACACCGGCGCCGTACAGCGCTGGTTCGGCACCTGCACCGACATCCAGGAACTGGTCGAGGCCCGCGAAACCCTGGCCCGCAGCAGCGCCGACCTGGAACGGCTGGTCGCCCAGCGCACCGCGGCGCTGATGCAGGCCGTGGACGCCTTGCACGCCGAGGCGCTTGAGCGGTCGCAGGCGGAAGAGGCGCTGCGCCAGGCGCAGAAGATGGAGGCGGTGGGCCAGCTCACCGGCGGCATCGCCCATGACTTCAACAACATGCTCCAGGGCATCGCCAGCAGCATCGAGCTGGTGCAGCGCCGGGCGGAGCAGGGGCGCGTGGGAGAAGCGCACCGGTATATCGAGAGCGCGCTCAAATCGGTTGACCGCGCGGCGGCGCTGACCGGCCGCTTGCTCGCGTTCACGCGGCGGCAAGCGTCGCAGCCGGTGCCCGTCAATCCGGGCGCGCTGATCCTCGGCATGGAGGACCTGATCCGCCGGGCGGTGCGGAGTTCGGTAGAGGTTGAGGTGCACGCGGGCGGCGGCGCTTGGACGGTGTTCTGCGATCCCAACCAGCTTGAAAACGCCTTGCTCAACCTCGCGATCAATGCGGGCGACGCGATGCCCGGCGGCGGGCGGCTCGCCATCACCACCCGGCAGACATGCTTGGACGAGGCGGACGTGTCTGGACACGAAGGCGCCCGACCCGGCGACCACACGGAGATTGCGGTCGCCGACACCGGAACGGGTATGGACGAGGCAACGCGGTCGCGCGCCTTTGAACCGTTCTTCACCACCAAGCCTGCCGGTCGGGGCACGGGGCTGGGACTTTCGCAGGTGCTGTCCTTCGTGCGGCTCACGGGGGGCATGGCCCGGATCGACAGCGAACCCGGCCACGGCACCACCGTGCGGTTCTACCTGCCCCGGCACGAGGACATGCAGCCGGTGGTCCCGGCGGTGCTGGCCTGCTAACTACCCTCCGGTGCCGTCCGCTCCATCCGCGCCGTCGCGTAGTCGGGGTCCATCAACAGCTCGAACAGCAGGATGGACCGGCCGGTCACGGTGTAGCTGGCGCCGAACTCAAAGGTCGGCTCGTCGGCGTGGTCAAGCTGGTTGGTGTCGATCAGCCGCGTCCAGCGGTGCCCACCGACCACCTCCGGCAGGTGGAACCCCACCGCGTCATGGTAGGAGTTCAGGATCAGCAGAAGGCTCTGGTCCACGCCGCGCTTGTGTACCCCGGTCGGCTGCGCCCGCCCGTCCAGCAACATGCCGAGGCAGCGGGCGTTCCCGTCCGTCCAGCTTTCATCCGTCATCTCGTCGCCCGACGGCGTCAGCCACGCCACGTCCTTGACCCCGATCTCGTCGTTCCACTGCGCGCTCAGCCAGCGGGTGCGGTGCAGGACGGGGTACTTGTGGCGCAGCGCCGCGACGTGCTGCACGAAGTTGAGCAGCCGCTGGCCTTTGTCCCCCATCTCCCAGTTCAGCCAGGAAATCTCGTTGTCCTGGCAGTAAGCGTTGTTGTTGCCGCCCTGGGTGCGGCCGAACTCGTCGCCGGCCACGATCATCGGGATGCCGCGCGACAGCAGCAGAGTGCCCATCATGTTGCAGATCTGGCGCTCGCGCAACGCGTTGATCTCCTCGTCGTCGGTCGGCCCCTCGACGCCGCAGTTCCAGGACCGGTTGTCGGAGCTGCCGTCCTTGTTGTCCTCGCCGTTCGCCTCGTTGTGCTTCTCGTTGTAGGTCACGAGGTCGTTCAGGCAGAACCCGTCATGGGCGGTGATGAAGTTGACGCTGGCCCAGGTCTGCCGCCCGCGGTGGTTGAAGAAGTCGGCCGACCCCGTGAGGCGCGTCGCCACTTCCGGCAGCTTGCCTTCTTCGCCTTTCCAATAGTCCCGGATCGTGTCGCGGTAGCGGTCGTTCCATTCCGCCCAGCCCGGCGCGAAGCCGCCCACCTGGTAGCCGCCGGGTCCGCAGTCCCAGGGTTCGGCGATCAGCTTGACGTGGGACAGCACGGGGTCCTGCCCCACCGCGCGCAGGAAGCCGCTCTGCTGGTCGAAGCCATACGGCTCCCGCGCCAGGATGGTGCCGAGGTCGAAGCGGAAGCCATCGACGTGCATCTCCTGCACCCAATAGCGCAGGCTGTCCGTTACCAGCTGGATGACCCGAGGATGCGACAGGTTGACCGTGTTGCCGGTGCCGGTGTCGTTGATGTAGTAGCGTTTCTGGTCCGGCAGCAGGCGGTAGTAGGACGCGTTGTCGATTCCCTTGAACGACAGGGTCGGTCCGCGCTCGTTGCCCTCCGCCGTGTGGTTGTAAACCACGTCCAGGATGACTTCGAGGTTCGCCCCGTGCAGGCGGGCCACCATCTCCTTGAACTCGGAGAACGCGAAGTCAGGCACGCTGGCGTAGCGCCGGGCAGGGGCGAAGAAGCTGATGGTGTTGTAGCCCCAATAGTTCACCAGGTCCTTTTCCAGCAGCTGGCTGTCGTCCACGAACATGTGCACCGGCAGCAGTTCCACCGCGGTGACGCCGATGGACTTGATGTGCTGGATCACCTCGGGCGCCGTGAGGCCGCGGAACGTGCCGCGCAACTCCTCCGGCACCGCCGGGTGCAGCTTGGTCAGGCCGCGCACGTGCGCCTCGTAGAGCACGGTGTGCTCCCACGGAATCTGCGGCGGGCGGTCGTTGCCCCAGGTGAAAGCGGGGTCGATGACCCGGCACTTCGGCATGAACGGCGCGCTGTCCCGCTCGTCATAGGTCAGGTCGTCCATCGACTCCATCTGGTAGCCGAACAGCGCGGGGTCCCACTTGAGATGCCCGACCAGCGCCTTGGCGTAGGGATCGATCAGCAGCTTGTGGGGGTTGAACCGGTGCCCTTCCTCCGGCGCATAGGGGCCGTGGACGCGGTAGCCGTACACGGTGCCGGGCCGCGCGTCGGGCAGGAAGCCGTGCCAAACCTCGTCGGTGTACTCCGGCAGCTCGATCCGCTCGAGCTCGGTTTCCCCATCGTTGTCGAACAAGCAAAGCTCGACCTTGGTCGCGTTGGCGGAGAACAAGGAGAAGTTCACGCCCTGCCCGGTCCAGGTGGCCCCGCGCGGATGCGGCCGCCCCTCGGTCACGCGGGATCGGTGTGCTGGTCCAGCCATCAGTGTAGTCCTTAACGACGAGGGAAACGAAGCGCCTACCATACGCTCAACCGCGGGGCAAAGTTCGGCGGCCAACGGCGAAGTCATAGGGCTGGACCATGCGGCAAGCCGCGGCGGCACCCGCCCAAGAAGTCTCGGTACTGCGCAATACAAAGCTGTCACGGCAAACCGCGGCGGCGGAGCACGGCTGATCCCCGCGGCACCGTCGCCTGTCCGCTCCGAAGACGACTGGGCGTCGTCTTCCCGGACACCTTTGGCGCACCCGGGTTCGTTTATCCAGGGAGATGCTCGGGTTCACCGTGGCACGGTGATTGCTGATCGCCATCCGATTTCTACCACGCGGAGGCGTCTTGACCCATCGACACCAGGCCGAGCCAATGGAGGCGAAGGTGGATGGAGACCAGCCCTCCGCGCGGTCGCTGCGGGGCCTTGACGCCATCAACGTGCTGATGGCCGACGTGCGGGACGGGGTGGGGCCGTACCTGGCCGTGTTCCTGAAGGGTGGCGAGCACTGGGACTCCGGCGCCATCGGCATCGCCATGGCGGCGTCCTCCGTCACCGCCGCGGCGTTCCAGGTGCCGGCCGGGCTGCTGGTGGACGGAACCAAGGCGAAGCGGCTGCTGATCGCCGCCTCGGGGCTGATGATTGGCGTGGGCTGCCTGCAGATCGTGCTGTTCCCGCGCTTCCTTGCGGTGATCGCCGCCCAAGCCATGCTGGGCGCGGCGTCGGCCGTCATCCCGCCGGCCATCGCCGCCGTGTCGCTCGGCTTGGTCGGGCGGCGCCTGTTCGACGGCCGGGTCAGCCGCAACGAGTCCTTCAACCATGCCGGCAACCTGCTGGCCGCCGTGCTGGCCGGGGCGCTCGGGACGTATCTCGGCTATCACTGGATCTTCTACCTCGTGTGCGCCTTCGCGGTGGCGAGCGCCGGCATCGTCACCCTGATCAAGCCCTCCGAGATCGACCACGAGCGCGCCCGCGGCGGCGAGGACCCGGCCCGGTGCGAGCCGGTGCCGATCCGCGACCTGCTGCGCCGCCGCGACCTGCGGATCTTTCTCGCCTCCGTGGTGCTGTTCCATTTCGGCAACGCGGCCATGCTGCCGATGGCCGGCCAGGTGCTGGCGCAAACGCATCCGGGGTCCGACGCGGCCGCGCTGTCCGCCTGCATCATCGCCGCGCAGTTCGTCATGGTGGGCGTCGCCTGGGCGGTGGGGCAAGCCTCGGCGAAGGGCGTGGGACGCAAGACCATCTTCCTGGTCGCCATGGCCGTGCTGCCGGTGCGCGGCGTGCTGTTCACGCTGACCGACAGCCCTTACGCTGTAGTGGGCATCCAGCTCCTGGACGGGGTGGCGGCGGGCATCTTCGGCGTGGTTTCCGTGCTGATCGCGTCCGACCTGATGCGCGGCACCGGGCGGTTCAACTTCGCCCAAGGGCTGATGGCGTTGTCGGTCGGGATCGGCGCCACGCTCAGCAACGCCACGGCGGGCTATGTCGTGCAGTGGTTCGGCTTCACCACGGGGTTCCTTTACCTTGCGGTGATCGCCGGGTGCGGGCTGGCGTTCTTCGCGTTGCTGATGCCGGAAACAAAGGAAGCCAGTGCCGGCCCCGCCGCAGCCGAGCCGGCGTTGGCGTGATGGGCGCCCTTGCCGCCTCCCCCTGGGCCACCTGGGGCATCGCCGCCTTCGCCACCGCCGGGGTCATCGTCCGCCCGTTCTCCTGGCCCGAGTGGGTTTGGGCGGTGGCGGGCGCCCTGCTGCTGGTCCTGCTCGGCCTGCTGTCCCCGCCCGACGCCCTTGCGGGGGTGCTGAAGGGCACGGACGTTTACCTGTTCCTCCTCGGCATGATGCTGCTGGCCGAGGTTGCCCGGCAGGAAGGCCTGTTCGACTGGCTCGCCGCCGAGGCAGCGGTGCTGGCCCGCGGCTCCGCCACCCGGCTGTTCACGCTGGTCTTCGCGGTGGGCACGGTGGTGACCGTGTTCCTGTCCAACGATGCAACCGCCGTGGTGCTGACCCCCGCCGTCGCCGCCGTGGCCCGGGCGGCAAAGGCGGAGCAGCCGCTGCCTAACCTGCTCGTCTGCGCCTTTATCGCCAACGCGGCCAGCTTCGTGCTGCCCATCTCCAATCCGGCGAACCTCGTGATCTACGGCCAATCCATGCCGCCGCTGCTGTCCTGGCTGCCGCGCTACGCGCTGCCCTCGGCGCTTTCGATCCTCGCCACCTACGCCGTCCTGCGCTGGACGCAGCGGGCCGCGCTGCGGCAGGCCATCGCCTCCGAGATCGAGCGGCCCCGGCTGCCGGCTGGCGGCAAGGTGGCAGCGTGGGGCATCGCGGGCACTGCGGTCGTGCTGCTCGCCGCCTCGGCGCTCGGCATGGAACTGGGCTTGCCGACCTTTGTTGCGGGGGCCGCCACCGCGGCGCTGGTGCTGCTGCGCGCGCGGTCCGGCTTGGTGACGCTGCTCAAGGACGTGTCCTGGGGCGTGCTGCCGCTGGTCGCCGGGCTGTTCGTGCTGGTGGAAGCGTTGGAGAAGACCGGCGTCACCAGCGACTTGGCCGGGCTGCTGCACGACGGGGTG
>CALMAB010000496.1 GCA_937858325.1 uncultured Acetobacteraceae bacterium | reverse complement strand
TGGGGCAGGGTGCTGAGCAAGCGGGGTGCTGGCGGCCTCCGTCCTGGGGGCACTGGCCGGGGCGCCCTGGGTGGCATCGGGCTGCTGCACCAGCTCGACCTCGATGGGCGCGGTTTCCGCGGTGCCGTCAACGCGACCGACAGGCCAGGGCAGCAGCGCCGCGATGGCCGCGGCGTGCAGCGTCAGCGATACCGGCAAAACCCAGCCTTTCATGGCGGCGGCATCACAGGACCAGCACGCCGCTGTGCTTGGCCTTCAGTTCCGGCTCGACGTGGATGGTGATGACCAGGCCCTCGACCTCGGCCTTCAGCGCCGCCTCGATGCGGTCGCAGATCGCGTGCGCCTCCGCCACCCGCATGTCGCCGGGCACGACGAGGTGGAACTCAAGGTAGGTCAGCCGTCCGGCATGACGGGTGCGCAGGTCGTGCGCCTCGATGGCGCCGTCCGCGTGCTGGCCGACCAGCAGGCGGATGCGCTCCACGATCACCCCGGCGGGCGCCGCGTCCATCAAGCCGCCGACGCTGTCCGTCACCAAGCTTACGCCGGACCACAGCACGCTTGCGGCGACCCCCACGGCCAGCGCCGGGTCGAGCCAATGCAGCCCGGTCTGCACCGCGAGCACCAATCCGGCCGTGATGCCGACCGACGTCACCACGTCTGTCCACAGATGCCGCCCGTCGGCGTTCAGCGCCGGCGAGCGGTGCCGCTTTCCCGCCCGCACCAGCACGGCGGCCCAGCCCGCGTTGACCACCGTGGACAGGGCGTTGATCCCCAGCCCGAGCCAGGGCTGCTGCAACGACGCCGGCTGGCTCCAGGTCGCCCAGGCATGTTGCAGGATCGACCCGGCGGCGACGATGATCAGCACGCCCTCGATCACCGCGGCGAAGAACTCGACCTTGTCATGCCCATACGGGTGGTTCGCGTCGGCCGGCCGGGCTGCGAGGCGCAGCGCCCCGAAAGCGACCACGCTCGCCACCACGTTGACCACGCTTTCCAACGCGTCCGAGTACAAGGCGGCGCTGCCGGTCAGCCACCACGCCGCCGCCTTCATCGCCAGCACGGCGATGCCGATGAGGATCGTGATGCCGGCGATGCGCCCGATCTGGTCCAAAGCTGCCCCTGCGCCTGTCGCCGGACCGGATTAGCAGGCGAGGGCTACACCGAAAAGTATTTCGCCTGCGGGTTCAGCACGACGATGGCGCTCGTGGACTGCTCCGGGTGCAGTTGCCACTCGTCCGACAGCGACACGCCGATGCGCTCCGCATCCAGCAGGCGCAGCAACGGCGCCTGGTCCTCCAGCTTCGGGCAGGCCGGGTAGCCGAACGAATAGCGCGACCCGCGGTAATGCTGGGACAGCATACGCTCGATGTCGCGGTCGTCCTCCCCGGCGTAGCCCAGCTCGGCCCGGATGCGCTTGTGGGTATACTCGGCCATCGCCTCCGCGACTTCGACCGACAGCCCGTGCAGGTAAAGGTAATCCTGGTAGCGGTTGTCCTCGAACCACAGCCGCGCCGTGTCGGACGCCTTTTGCCCCACGGTGACCACTTGCAGGCCGATCACGTCGCGCTCCTCCTCGTCCACGTCGCGGAAGAAGTCGGCGATGCACTCGCCGTCCTCCTTGGGCTGGCGGGGCAGGGCGAAGCGGCACAGCTCGGTCTGCCCGTCTTCTTCAAAGACGATCAAGTCATTGCCCTGGCCGGCCGCCTTCCAATAGCCGTAGATCGCCTGGGGGCGCAGGATGCTGTCCGCCTCGCAGATCGCCAGCATCCGGCGCATCACCGGGCGCAGCTCCTGCTTGGCCCAGCCCAGGAAATCTTCCAGCGTCCTGCCCTGCTTACGGAAACCCCACTGGAATTGGTAAAGCGACCGCTCGTTGAGGAACGGGATCACCGCCTTGGGCGCCGCCTCAATCATCCGGGCGCCCCAGAACGGCGGCGTGGGCGGCGGAACCTCGGCCGTCAGCCAGCGCCGGCGCGCCTGCACCGCCGCGACATCAACCGGACGATAGGCACGTTGGTCAGCCTGGCCCAGCGTGCGCTGCGTGTTGCGCGCCTTGCCGGCCCGCTTCGCCTGCACGGCGGCCAGGTAGTCGTCGAACCCGTTGCCCGTCACCTTGTCCATTAGGCTCAGCCCGTCGAACGCATCCCGGGCATAGGCGACGCGCCCGGAGGCATAGGCCCGCACGCAATCGTCCTCGACGTAGTTGCGGGTGAGCGCGGCGCCGCCCAGCACGACGGGGATCTCAAGCCCCTGGCGCCCCATCTCTTCCAGGTTCTCCCGCATCACCACCGTGCTTTTCACCAGCAGCCCCGACATGCCGATGGCGTGGGCCTGGTGCTCCTTGGCGGCGGCAACCATGTCGGCGAGCGGCACCTTGATGCCGAGGTTCACCACCCGGTAGCCGTTGTTGGTCAGGATAATATCGACCAGGTTCTTGCCGATGTCGTGCACGTCCCCCTTTACGGTGGCCAGCACGATGGTGCCTTTCTCCTGCCCGGCCACCCGCTCCATGTGCGGCTCCAGGTGGGCAACCGCGGCCTTCATGGTTTCTGCCGATTGCAGCACGAAAGGCAACTGCATCTTGCCCGCGCCGAACAGCTCGCCCACCACCTTCATGCCGTCGAGCAGCACGTTGTTGATGATGTCGAGCGGCGCCTGGGTCAGCATCGCCTCGTCCAGCTCTTCCGCCAGGCCCTTGCGGTCGCCGTCCACGATGCGGTCCTTGAGGCGTCCCTCCACCGTGTCGGCCCGCGCCTTTTTCGCCACGTCCGCCAGCTTGCGGTCGGCGAACAGCTCCAACAGGCGCTGCAACGGGTCGTAGCCTTCCCGCCGCCGGTCGAACAGCAGATCCTCGGCGACCTGAACCTCTTCCGGAGCGATGAGGTGCAAGGGCCTGATCTTGCTGACATGCACGATGGCGCCGGTCATGCCGGCACGCACGGCGTGGTCGAGGAACACCGAGTTCAACACGGCGCGCGCCGCCGGGTTGAGGCCGAAGCTGATGTTGGATAGGCCCAGGATGATCTGGATGTCGGGAAAGGCGTCCCGGATCAGCCTGATCCCTTCCAGCGTCCACTGCCCGAGCTTGCGGTCGTCCTCGTTGCCGGTGGCGACGGTGAAGGTGAGGGGGTCGATCAGCAGGTCCGATTGCGGCAGGCCGTGCTTGCCGCAGGCGAACTCGACAAGACGCCGCGCGATGGCGAGCTTGGATTCCGGCGTCTTGGCCATGCCGGTCTCGTCGATGGTCAGCGCGATCACCGCCGCGCCGAACTTCTTGGCCAGGACCATCCGGTCGTGCGCCGCCTGCTCGCCGTCCTCGAAGTTGATCGAGTTGATGATCGGCTTGCCGCCGTGCAGCCGCAGCGCCGCTTCCAGCACGGGCGTTTCCGTGCTGTCGATCACGAGCGGCGAGTTCACGCTGCTGGTGAACCGGGTGATGACTTCGCTCATCTCGCCAACCTCGTCGCGGCCGACGAAGGCTGTGCACACGTCCAGGCTGTTGGACCCTTCCGCCACCTGCTCCCGCCCGACCGACACGCAGCCGTCCCAGTCCCCTTTTTCCTGCAATTCCCGCCACTTCTTCGACCCGTTGGCGTTGCAGCGTTCGCCGATGGAAAAGTAGCTGTTCTCCTGGCGCAGCGCCGTTTGGCCATACAGGCTCGCGACGCTCGGCACCCAGACCGGCCTGCGCGCGACCGGCGCCGGGCGCGAACCCTCGCCCCGGCGGCGCAGCATGGCGTCCAGCGCCTGGATGTGCGGCGTGTCGGTGCCGCAGCAGCCGCCGATCAGGTTCAGCCCGTCCTCCTGGATGAACCGCTCCATCCAGCTCGCCATCTGCTCGGGATCGAGCGGATAGCGCGTCCGCCCATCGACCAGCTCCGGCAAACCGGCGTTGGGCTGCACCGACAGCAGGCCGGGCCAATTGGCGGCAAGCCAGCGCACGTGCTCCGACATTTCCTGCGGCCCCGTGGCGCAGTTCAGCCCGATCAGCGGCACGTCGAGCGCGTGAACCACCGTGGCCGCCGCCGCGATGTCCGGGCCGACCAGCAGCGTGCCGGTGGTTTCCACCGTCACCTGCACGAAAATCGGCGTGTCCGTGCCGGCCTCCGCCCGGGCGATCTTGGCGCCGTTCACCGCGGCCTTGATCTGCAGCGTGTCCTGGCAAGTCTCGATCAGGATCGCATCGACCCCGCCGGCGATCAGGCCGCGCGACTGTTCGGCGAGCGCCGCCTCCAGCGGGTCATAGGCGATGTTGCCGAGGCTGGGCAGCTTGGTGCCCGGCCCGATGCTGCCGACCACGGAGCGGTGCCGGCCGTCGCCGAACGTCTCCGCCGCCTCGCGCGCCAGCTCGCCCGCCACGCGGTTGATCTCGAACGCGCGCTCCTGCAGGTCGAACTCGGCCAGCGTGATCGGCGAGCCGCCGAAGCTGTTGGTCTCGACCATGTCCGCCCCGGCCTCGAAGTAGCCGCGGTGGATCTCGCGCCCCAACACGGGGCGCGACAGATTCAGGACCTCGGTGCAGTTCTCGCGGCCCCAGTAG
>CALMAB010000495.1 GCA_937858325.1 uncultured Acetobacteraceae bacterium | reverse complement strand
GCCCGGCGCCGTCCAGGACCCGGCATTGGCCGTCCACCAAGGGCTGCTGCGGCCCAGTCTGCGACAGCAGCGTGATCGGCTTCCCGTTGCGGTCATGCACCGGCAAGGCCCGGGGCCGGTAGCCCAACGCGGCGATCACCAGGTCGGCCGCGTCCAGCAGCCCTTCGGCGCCCGCGTCGTCAGTGCCGAGCCGGTGCAGGCGGAGCCGCGGCTCCGGGGGCCTGCCGCCGACGCCGCGCGCCTGCATAACCAGTTCCCGCGCGTCCAGCCGGAACCCGGCGAACCGGAACACCTTGCCGCTGACCGGGCAAACATCGTCCTCCGTCCACTCGGCGTAGCCTTCCGCGAGGGCCGATGCGCGGTCCGGGTAATAGATGCGCAGCTCGCGGCGGTGCATCAGGGTGAGGCCGCCCGCGCCGAACCGGACCTCCGGCAGGCGGTGCAGCAAGGCGTGGGCGACGGACGCGGCGCTGGTTGACCCGCCCACGATCACCACCCGGGGATCGGGCTTGGCCGCCAGCAGGCTTGCCACGTGCTGCAGCCCGCCGGCGGACAGCACGTCGCCCGACTGCAGCAGGCGGCCGGCGCAGCGTTGCACGAGGTTGACGCCGGCCACCGTTTCCGCCGCCAAGCGTCCGACCGGCTGCTCCGCGCCGGTCGCCAGCACGGCGTGCCGCGTCAGCAGCGTCCGCTCGGCGCCCGTGGCCAGGTCACGGACGCGGACGCTCCATCCGCCGGCGACCCGGGTGATGGACGTGGCGTGATGGGTGGTCAGCACGCTGCTCGCGGGGTGCGCCGCGATGGTCCGGGCCATCGCCTCGCCCACCAGTCCCAGGAACTGCCCGGCGTCGCGCAGCGCCACCGTGCCGTCCCCCGCATCGGCCAGCCGCCGGGTCAGCGGATGGTCCGCAAGCCGCGTCAGCTCGGTGTCCCAGCCGCGAACGCCTTGCGTTTCGGCGACGTCGCGCAGCAGGCAATCGACAAAGGTTCGGCCGCTGCTGTCCGAGTTGATGGCGTAGCCGCCAATCGAGCCGGACCCCAGGCGCGTGGACTGCTCGACGATCACCACGCCGTCGTCCAGCAGCGCGCCGAGCGCGCCATCGCGGTGCGCTGCCAGCAGCGGGGCAAGACCAGCGGGTCCACCCCCGACGATCACTAGGCGAAGATACTGGCCCTGTTTCCACATTACTGACATCCTTGAGGGACTCGCCGAAGCTGGTCCTCAACGCCACGAGAGGTAAGAAAGGTTGGGAGCGGATTGTGTTGGAAAAAAGGTGCGCGTACACCTTTGGCTACTCAGCTGGGGCTGACTTCTCGATTATGTTAGAATCAAGTTGACTGTGATTGTTATTTCCGACGGAGGTTTGCTGTTCCCCAACCTTGGACACAGCTCCCCCGACGCACCTGGTCGGCACGGATCGCTGCAAAACTGTGAATGTGACGCCTTGTTAGCATATTTTAGGAACGGTGGTTGCAACGAAGCAGTGGATGACCGCAAACGTGAATGGTTTTCTCCAATGTGTGGTTTTGCTGCACAACGGCCGACCGCAGGAGCGCACGGGCCGCTCCGCTTGCGTGTGTTCGGCCATGTCGGCACGTTGAAACAGGTCCAGGCGGTGCGGCGTGATCGCCTCGGCGTCATGGTTGCCGTTCTTTCGTTCTTTCCCACGCCATAGCCGGTCCCGCCCAGGCCGGGACCGGCGGGGCAAGAGGCCACCCTCGTGCCCGAGCCGGCTTCGAACGCGGGCATTTACGGCTCGACGGTGGGTATGGAACCCGGCCATACTTCGTTTGGCCCGGTTCTTTCGGCCTGGATGGGTTTCCTGACACTGAGGCGCCATGCCGACCGGCTTTGCTCGCGCATCCATTGACGACCACATCCTCAGCCGGGAGCGCGGCCCGGCGCCGCTCGGCAGGACGCCCAGCAAGGCGGGCGTCGGGCTGGTGCGCGCGCAGGAGTTCAACACCGGCCCCAGCAACGGCAGGCTCGTGTCCCACCCCAGGACGTGACGCAGGCCGTGCTGTCCGAGCAGATCGACAATGGGGCGCCGACGCCCTTGCGGCACGGCGGAGGTCCTGATCGACAGGCTGGGCACCGCGCCGCGCCTCGGCAACACTCGTCCCCTTGGAGGTCCAATGCGCCCATTGCACCAAGACGGCATGACCCGGCCGAGCAGCGAGCCGCCCGCGCCGTCCCGTGC
>CALMAB010000494.1 GCA_937858325.1 uncultured Acetobacteraceae bacterium | reverse complement strand
CCTGGCGCTGGCTGAAAGGCGAGAACCAGCTGCCCAAGCTCGTCCAAGGTGTCACATCCCGCAACGGCGACGAGGTTGCCAACACGCCAGCACAGGACGCCGCCTGACCACGGCGTCACCCAAACCCCGGCATAGCTCCTGGCCTCCTCATCCAGCCCTCAGCTTGGATCACACCAACCCGAGCCGACCAAGCTCACAACCCAGTCAACCTCATACAATCCCGCTCTAAGTCACGAGATGGGCGGAACGGGCCGCCAAATCCAAACTGAGACATCACCCGGAAACCTGTTGGCTGAAGAACAGGATCGTGCCTGAAGTGCAGTAAGCTTCGTTGTAGTCCGCTTTCCTAATGGCGTCACAAGGCTCGTGACCTGCATTTGGAGCCGCCGCTTTGGTGCCGCGGACGGCCATACAGGATGCGCTCCATCTCCGGCACGGGCCGGACCGCGGCGAAGCCCGCCTTCTCCAGCACGCGGCGCGAGGCAGCGTTGCCGGGATGCGCGAAGGCCAGCACCTCGGGCAGGCCCAGGACCTGATCGGCCCAGGCCAGGCAGGCGTGCGCCAGCTCCGTTGCGTAGCCGTGGCCCCATGCGGCCGGGTGGAAGGAATAGCCCAGCTCCGGCCCCCAGCCCGGGTCGAAGGGGTCGCGGTACACCCCGCCCCAGCCCAGGAGCCGGCCATCGGCCTTGCCTGTCACGGCCCAGGGTGCATAGCCCTCGCTGCGGCGCTGCCACTCGAAGCCGGCCAGCCTGCGGCGGCACTCGCGCAGGCTGGCGTGGTTGTGGGTGAACCGCATAGCGTCGGGGTCGCCGAGAAAGGCGAAGAATGCCTCCGCGTCGGACGGGCGCACCGGCCGCAGCAGCAGGCGAGGAGTCTCCAGCATGGGCGTCCTATCGGTCGCGGGTGGGTCGGGGAAGCTGCGACGACGCCCAGGCCGAGGCAAGGCGCCTCAAGCCGGGCCGCTGATCCCGTCCACGAGGATCAGGTTGCGGCTCAGGGCGGCGTCCCGGAACGCGAGCGCTGCGGCATACTCCGGGGAGCGATACCAGGCCCGCGCCCGTTCGATGTCGGGGAACTCGACGACGATGATCGTGCCCGGCGTCCAGCTCCCCTCCAACGGCTCGACTGGTCCGCCACGCGCCAGGTAGCGGCCGCCATGCCGGGCAATCGAGTCCGCCGCGCGTGTCCTGTAGCGCTGGAACGCCTCGGCATCCTTCACGGACACGTCGGAGATGATGTAAGCGGGCATGGGCGCCTCCCGATGGCTGGGCGGCAAGCTGGGCATGCTTCGGCTTGGCCAGCAAGCCGGGAACGCCACTGCGCAGCGGGCTCTGTTCCGGAGGACGCCGAAAGCGGGCGGAGCGGTGCAGACGCAATCCGGCGCCATCCAGCCTTCGCCTGACGGATAGCTCTTTCCACTTACCGTCCCAGAAAGGCCGGCGGACGCTTCTCCAGGAAGGCCGCCACGCCCTCCTGGGCATCGTGGGTGGGTACGGTGCGGGCGAATGCCGCTTCCTCGATGGCCAGGCCGTCGTCGATGGACGCGTCCATGCCGCGATGGATCGCTGCAAGGGCCGCCGCAAGCGTGAGCGGCGGTTTCATGGTCAGCTCCGACGCGAGAGCGAACGCCGCACCGAGCAAATCGACCCCGGGCACGACGCGGTTGGCGGGAAAGACGCGCGGCATCTTCACCAACCTGGCCCGGTCCGCCCGGCATCCGAAGTGGAAGGGGTGCGGTTTCCTCCGCACCGCGGCGGAGCTTGCCAACATGCCCGGCCATCCGGCGGTGACGGTGGGAGCGGCCCACAAGAAAAGCATTGAGGGCTGGTTGCAGGAGGTGTTCGAGGCGGCGGGTATCAGGTGCGGGTTGCCGCCGGCCCGGCAAGTCATGCTGCTGATGGACGGGTCATTCGCCGCCGCCCTGCTTCACCGCGCTTCCTCCTACATGGAAACGGCTGGCAAAGCCACATACTCCCTGGTCAAAACGGCGCTGGCTGCTGACAAACGCGTGCCGGCTAAGGTTTTACGAAGCAGCCCGATACCGTTGGCGAATTCGCTCGACCCAGCACGACGCGCAGTGGAAGGCTGAAGGGACCCGTTTTCAAAACCAACAAAGCGGGCTTCACAGACCCAGTGGCACGGTGAACGGACGGGCAACTCCGAGTTCGCCAACGGTATCCGACCCCAGGCGGACACTTACCCGTGCCGACCTGTGATGAGCGTCAAAGCCCTTGCAGTTCGGCCGTGCTCGCCATGATCGTCTCGATCAGCGCCGTGGCGACCACGTGGTGGCGTCCCGGCCCGATCACCACGAACTCGACCGCCCCTAGCTCGGGCAGCCCTGCTGTTGGCGCGACGGCCGCCAGGCCGGGCGGCAGCAGCCTGGTCGAATGCGGCGCGATGCCAAGGCCCGCCTCGGCCGCCGCGCGCAGCCCCGTCAGGCTTCCACTCGTGCAGGCGACCCGCCATGACCGGCCAGCCGCCTCCAACGCTTCGACTGCGAGCGTGCGGGTGATGGAGGGCGGCGGGTAGAGCACCAGCGGCAGCGGTGCCGCCGGGTCCGGCGCGTAGCCGGGCTTTCCGACCCAGGCCAACTGCTCCCGCCAGGCCAGCAGCCCGCGCGGGTCCCCGGCACGTCGCTTGCCGAAGATGACGTCCAGCTCGCCCGCGTCGTAGCCCTGGTACAGCACCCGGCTCAGCCCCACCGTGAGTTGCAGGTCCACCGAGCCGTGGCGGGCGGCGAAGCGCGCCAGCACCTGGGCCAGCGCGGACAGGGTGTAGTCTTCCGACACGCCCAGGCGGATGCGGCCGCGCAGCCCGCCGGCTGAGAAGAACCCGTGCAGCCGTTCGTGCGCCTCCACCACCCCGCGGGCGAAACCCATCAGGGACTGGCCATCGGGCGTGAGCGCGACATGGTGCGTGTCCCGCGCCAGCAGCGGGCGGCCGAGCGCCCGTTCCAGCCGCGCGACGTGCTGGCTGACGGTGGACTGCCGCACCCCGAGCCGTTGCGCGGCCCCGGTGAAGCTGCCGCCCTCCGCGACGGCCAGGAAGGAGCGCAGCAGGTCAACGTTCAAGGCGGTCATCATGGTCCATGATAGCCGTTATGCCTGCCGCCCGGCCACGGAACGCCTTATGCGGGGCGGCATGTCCGACGGGCAGAGCACCAGCCCCATGACCCTGACGACGCTGCTGGCCCGTGTTGACCGATACCTGCTGCTGGTCGGCACGGTGGTCCTGGCGGCGGTCCTGCCTGTGCGGGGCACCGGCGCCAAGCTCCTCGACGCGGCTGTGTTCGCGGCGGTGGCGCTGCTGTTCTTCCTCTACGGCGCGCGCCTGGCGCCGCGTGCCGTGCTCGACGGACTGCTGCACTGGCGTTTGCAGGCGCTGGTGTTCGCCAGCACCTACGTCCTGTTCCCCCTTGTCGGCCTGGCCTTGACCACCGCGCTGGGGCGCTGGCTCGATCCGGCGCTGGCCCTGGGCGTCATGTTCGTGTGCGTCCTGCCCTCGACCGTGCAGGCGTCCATCGCCTTCACCTCCATGGCTGGCGGCAACGTCCCGGCCGCCATGTGCGGCGCGTCCCTGTCCAACCTGTCCGGCATGGTGCTGACGCCGTTGCTGGTCGGGCTGTTGTTGAGCGCGGGCGGCGGCGGGTTCAGCGCCCGCGCGTTCGAGAACGTGGCGCTGCAACTGGTGCTGCCGTTCGTCCTCGGGCAGGCCGCGCGCCCGTTCGTCGGCACTTGGCTGCTGGAGCACAAGCGCCTGACCGCCGTGGTGGACCGCGGGTCCATCCTGCTGGTGGTGTATGCCGCGTTCAGCGCCGGCATGGTCGCGGGCACATGGCGCCAGGTTGGCCTCCTTGACTTGCTGCGCGTGTTGGCCGCCGACCTGCTGCTCTTGGGCGTGGTGCTGCTCGCCAACGTGTGGGCGAGCCGCGCCGCCGGGTTCAGCAAGGAGGACGAGATCACCATCGTGTTCTGCGGCAGCAAGAAAAGCATGGTCGGGGGCATCCCGATGGCGAACGTGCTGTTCCCGGGTCACGCCATCGGGCTGATCGTGCTGCCGCTGATGCTGTTCCACCAGGCGCAGCTCTTCGCCTGCGCGACGCTGGCCCAGCAGTACGCCCGGCGGCTTGCGGCGGCGCCTCCCACAGACCCGGACCGCCTCGCTTCCTCCGATAAGGCTGCAAGTGTCCGAACGTGAGACATGGGAGTATAGCTGTCCGACAAACCAACCGACACTGGTGGCGCATTCGGGAGCTTAACGGGGCTGGCGGCGTTGGGCGGTTTTC
>CALMAB010000493.1 GCA_937858325.1 uncultured Acetobacteraceae bacterium | reverse complement strand
GGCGCGAGCAGATCGTGCGGCGCGCGCCGGTGCTGCAACCACGGACGGAAGCCCGCGGGCGCGGGGCGCGCGATCCGCTGGTCGGCACCGGCAAGGACAACGCCTCCGACGTGCTGGACCGCCGGGTGGAGTTCGAGCCGCAGGCGTGCAGCACGTCCGAAGCGTTGTCCTTCCCGGTGCCGACCAGCGGATCGCGCGCTCCGCGCCCGCGCGCTTCCGTGCGGGCTTGCAGCACCGGCGCGCGCTGCACGATCTGCCCGCGCACGAACCGCGCCCGCCGCTCGGACAGGATCTCGTTCGCGGCCGGCGTGCCGCTGGGGCTGCTGTGGCCGACCACCAGCAGGCAGACCTTGCGGGCGGCGCTGCGCTGCGCGATCTCGCGGAGCCACACCGGGTATTGCCCGCTCACTGCCGGGTCCGGCCAGAACTGGACGGATGCCGGGCGGAACACGAACTTCACCGCCAGCTTGCCCTGCGCCAGCCCGGCCTCCACCATCTTGCCGAACGCTTCCTCGGCGTCCCGCGTCCGCCCAAGCGCCACGTTGGTCAGGTAGGCCCCGTTCCACACCCGCATCTGGTCGCCGCCCGGCAGTTGGCTGGCCTGGGTGTAGTAAGCCAGCGCCTCCGGGTAGCGCCCGCCTTCGTAGGCGGCGATCGCCCGGTTGACGACGGCGGAGGTGCCCATGCCGCTGAGATAAGCCGGGTCCATCCTCTCGCCAGGCTTGCCCCCGCAGACCTTGAGGTAGGCCTTCATGCTGCGGTCCATCGCCCAGGCCGGGCTGTCGCGAAAGAACTTGGTCGGCGTCGTGTCCACGTCCTCCGCCCGCACCCAGACGGTTTCCGACGAGATGATCTTGGCCGTGCGCGTGTCCGAAAGCGAGGCCCAGATGCGATACGTCTTGGGCACGCCGTCAAGGTCGGCCTTCGTCTCGCCCGGCCCCACCACCGGGACCATGCAGCTCAGCACCATGACGGGCTGGCGCTCCAGCGAGTTCTCGGCCAGGGGGGTGGGTTGGAGGTTGGGAAAGCGCTGGCCCACGACGTCCACGATCCGGCGCTCCACGTCCCGCGTCACCGCGGAGTGCCTGACCGTTGTCTGGTCAACCGGCGGATCGACGACGAGGACGCGCTGCTCCGACGCATCAAGGTGCGCGTGGGCGACCAGCGTGGTGGCGAGTTCGTCCATGGCGGCGTCGAACGGCTGCGCTGCCGTCGAGGGTGGTTCGGCCGCCGGCCGCTCGGCCAGGTGCGGCTGCGGGGCGGTGCAGGCGCCGAGCAGGGCGGCGGTGGCCGCCAGAGCGAGAAGCCAGCCCGGCCTACTCGGCGCGGCAGCCATCGCGCAGGGTTGTTTGTTCAGCATCGGAAAGACTCCTTCCTGATTGGGCGTGGAGCACGTCGTCGCGGCAGCGCCGCTTGTCCGCAGGGCGGATCGGCGAGGCCGCCGCATCGCCCGCGCGCACGACGCTTCCCGACGGGACGGTTCCCTGGTGCCACCCCACCGCCGCGATCAGCAGCACGGACGCGGCAGCCAGGCCCAGCCTGACCCGCGGCCCGGCGGCGCCCCGGCAAAAGCTGGCCAGAACGGACAACAGCCCCGTTGCCCTTCCCTGCACGGGACCCGGCAGTTGGAGCGTGCGGGTGACGCGCTGGCGCAGAAAGGCGAACTCATCGGATGCCAAGGCTCCCGCCAAGGCTGGCTGGCCGGCCAGCGCGACGCGCAGCTTTGGGCTGGAACGACAGGCGAGCTGGACGTATCGCATGGCCGCGGGCAGCAGGTTGTGGGCTTCCGTGACCAGCAGGGCCACCCGGTCGTAACCTTCGCCGGGTTCGGTCAGCGTCACGAACCCGGCCTTCAAGTCGGCATCCGTGAGGGCGTCCGGGTTGGCCCGGGCCACGATCTGCCCGACGAGGTTCCGCAGCGTCAATCCGCCCGACGCGGGGCCGTAAACGCGCACGCAGCGCAGGCCGTGGTTGGACAGCTCGTTCTCCGCCTCGTCCAGCACCGCGGCTGTGCTGAGGCCTGGCTGGCATATCAGGTTCACGCATTCGTCCCTATGCGCCACGGCGCTGATCAGTTCCACGGCAGCCCGGCTCTGGCTGAGGTAAAGCAGAGGATGTGACGCGCTCATTTTTGGTTTGGACGTTTTCGACCCAAAGGGAGATTGCCAGCAAGGCAACTCGGATTTGGACACGGCTGCAAGAAAGTCGACTTATAAAATGAAGGCAATTCCAAGGTAAAAAGGTAACAACCGCGTGCGGACTGTTCAGATTTCTACAAGCCACAAATAACCATGTCTTTTTTTTCTGCCTAAGTGTTCACTTGGCCAAGCTGCTTTGTCGCTATCACACTTCAGGAGGTCGGCATCTGGACACTGCACGTCCCTGACGCCCGCGCGCATCCGCACGCCGCGGACGGGACGCGCCAGGCATTCTATTGACGGGCAGCGTCACAGGGGCAAACTGCCGCGCGGGCAGCCCCGGCCACTTTGCCGGTGGCCGCCCCGTGTCCCATGATGAAAGCGCCCTATGTCCCTGACCGCCAACAACCGCACCGCCGAGCATCCCATCGATCCGATGTTCCTTGAGCGCTGGTCGCCCCGCGCCTATGACGGCCAGCCCGTGCCGCGCGAGGACCTGATGACCATGCTGGAGGCCGCCCGCTGGGCGCCGTCCTCCTACAATTCGCAGCCTTGGCGGTTCCTGTATGCCATCAAGGATGGGCCGCACTGGGAGCAGTTCCTGGGCTTCCTGGTCGAGGGCAACCGCGCCTGGTGCAACAACGCCGGCGCGCTGCTGGTGCTGCTGTCCAAATCGACCATGGTGGTGCCGGGCAAGGAGGGCGAGGTGCCATCCCACAGCCACAGCCACGACGCGGGCGCCGGCTGGGCTTGTTTCGCGCTGCAGGCGACGCGGATGGGGTATCAGGCGCACGGCATGGTCGGCTTCGACATGGACCGCGCCTTCGCCGAACTCGGCGTGCCCATCGGCTACCGGGTCGAGCAGATGATCGCGGTGGGCCGGCGCGGCGACCCGGCGCGCCTGCCGGAAGCGGTGCGCGCGCGCGAGCAGCCCAACGCCCGCCGTCCCCTCGGCGAAAGCGCATTCGAGGGCGCTTTCCCCGCCGGCTGAGGCGCCTCAAGCCTTGGCGCGCGGCCCGCGCCTGCCCCGTCCCGCACGCTTCGGCAGTTCCTCCAAGGTGTGCAGCAGGGCCTCATCGGTGTCGGTCAGCGGCGTGGGCGTCTCCGCCGCCACGCCCGGCGGCACGGCGTCGCCCGGGTCGCGGTCACGCCCGAAGGAGTAGTCGTCGGCATCGGACGCGACGGCAGGCTGGGCGCGCCCGGCCGCAA
>CALMAB010000492.1 GCA_937858325.1 uncultured Acetobacteraceae bacterium | reverse complement strand
TCGCGTCGGTCCAGCTCAGGATGTAGTCGCGCGGGTCGCGATACGGCGCGTAGGCCGAGGGCGCCAGGCCGGGATCGTCCGATGCTGAAAGTTCGCTCATTGCTGCGCCACCCCTATCCTCATGGCGGCACGAGTGCGTCAGCCGCAGCATCGAGCCGCACGGCATCGAACATTGTCAGGCTCGGGGCGGCGCTTGTTGTCAGCAACTGCGCGACGGCCTCGCCCAGCCCGGCCGAATGCTTGAAGCCGTGCCCGGAGCACGCCGAAACGAGCAGCACCCGGTCGTTCTCCGGCGCACGGGTAATGAGGAAATCCCCGTCGGGCGTGTTGGTGTAGATGCACGCGATGCTGTGCAGCGCCCGCGGCAACAGGCCGGGCAGCCGCCCTTGGAGGTGGTCGCGGAACAGCGCCTCCGCTTCGGACGCGGCGATCTCGCGCCGGAGCTGGTCGGGGTCGGGCGTCGTCAGGAGGTGTTGCTCCGTCCCCACCTTCATGCCTTCTTCGCCCGGCAGAATGGGAAAGCCGTAGAAGTTGTCCTCGGGACCGTCGCCGTGTACCCAGATGAAGGGGGGAAACCGGTCAGGCGCGAACGCCGCTGGGTCCTGCGGCTCGAACCAATGGAACACCTGGCGCGTGACGGACAAATGCGGCGCGAGCGCGCCCGCGAAGCCGGCCGACCACGCCCCGGCCGCCAGCACGGCCTCCGCGGCGTGGAAGCGGTCGCCGTCCTCAGTGACCACGCAGACGCCCCCATCGTCGCGCTCGATGCGGGCCACCCGGGTCCCGGTCCGCACGGCGGCGCCGTGCCGCCGCGCCAGGCTGAGCTGGGCCTCGACGCAGGCTTCGGGCCGGATATAGCCGCCGCCCGGCTCGAAGTAGGCGACCTCATCGCCGCACAGGCGGAGCTGCGGGAAGCGGCGCATCACGCCCGCGGCATCGAGCACCTCATGCGGAATGGCGAAGCGTTCGGCGGCGGCCACCGTGCGGCCGAGGAAGTCGCCCTTGCCGTGGTAGGACGCCGCGCTGGACGCGCCGTCCACGATCAGCATCCCGCATTGCGTCAGCAGCTCGGCGCCGGTTTCCGCTTCCAGCTCCCGCCAGATTTCGTGCGACCGGGTGACGAGCGGCACATAGGCTTCCCCCTCCCCCACGGCGCAGCGGGTGAGGCGCGTCCCGCCGTGGCTGGACCCCCAACTGTGCGGCGGGTCGTAGCGGTCGAGGCCCAGCACGCGCTGGCCGCGCCGGGCAAGCTGCAGCAGGCAGGCGCTGCCCATCGCGCCAAGCCCCACCACAACCGTGTCGAAATGGTCGCCCCGGGAAAGCGTCATGGCCGCCGGAACGCCGGCCCGCTCATTCCGCCGCCACCTGCGTCATCAGCGCCTTGACGGCCGCCCGCGTCGGCGGCGGCAGCAAGGCGAGCGGGGCGACATGGCCGTCGTGGTCGATGCCGTAGCCCTGCTCCATGGCGTCCCGCACGATCTCGGGCGCCCAGGTCGGACGCTTGCGGTGGTCGCCGCTCGTGACCAATGCGACCTCAACGGGGCCGTGCCCGGCGGCGGCCAGGCTGCGCCACGCGCCGCCGGGGGTGGAGAAGCATTCGCCCGCCTCGACCCGCATCGAAACCTCGCCGCCGGGTTCGTTCAGCACGACGTCGAGCGCGCCGGAGAACACGATGACGACCTGCTTCTCCGCCAAGCGGTGCCGGCCCACCTGGTTGCCCGGGGCGATGCGCAGCCATTCGATGGAAAAGCCGTGCGGGTTGCTGATCGGCGCCGCGTGCTCCCGGTCCTCCGTCATGCCGTGGCCGATCACCGGCGCCAGCTCGCTCGCGTGGCCGGGCAGGCAGGAGTCCAAGAGGGCGCGGCCGGACCAGGCGCGCGCCTCCGCCTTCACGACCCGGCGCGCCATCTGCGCTTCCGTGTAGCGCGGCAAGGTGCTGATCTGCGCAGGCGTGAGCGCCGGCATCAAGGCGTCCGCCGGCGGCGGAGGGGTGCCCGCGTCGGTATCGACCAGCATGTTGTCCCGGGTCAGGGGCAGGCCGTACTGCGCAGCGTTGTCGAGGATGGAGGGGTGCAAGATGATTCCCCCGGTGTAGTCGCCACCGAGTGCCGTGAAGATCCAGCCGTCCTCCGCGCCCGAGTTGGTGAAACCGCGGAAGATCCAGGTGGGGATGGACACGACATCACCGGGTCCGCCCTGGATCTCTCCATCCTCGCCGTCCGCACCCCAGCGGAACGTCCAGGTGCCCCGCTGGATCATGAACACCTCCGCCGTGAAGTGGACGTGGAGGTTGTTCACCGTGCCCGGCGGCATCGCGGCGACGCCCAGGCTGAAGCCGTGCGCTTCCGTGAGGTTCACCACCTGGTCACGCGACTGGGTAACGCCGGGGCCGACCAGCGAATAGTTCTCCTTGCGCTCCGACCCCGGCATCTTGCAGTCGATGAAGGCGACCTTGCACGCCACCATGTCAGACCGCTTGATCAGCCGGGTCCGCGCGTCCTCGGGGCTGATGCGTGGGGTCATCGTGTGTTCCTCCGCCCTGGAGCGGCCGAACCGCCGCGCTTGACTGGCCCAGCGTTTTAGGCCCGGGCGGGGCCGCTGTCCACGCCGCATCGGCCCGGCACCAGGCCTACCGTTATCAAAACAAATACTTCAGCGCCAGCCGCTCACGCGCAAGCCTCGGCCGGCCACGGCGCCCGGTCCAACCAAGCCCCGATGGTTCGTTTTGTCCAACAATTAATCTTTCGGCCCTGCGTTAACCGTTTTTCCCATTTTTGATTGCGCTTCCGGTCTCATTAATGTAAACAAGTCGCATCGAAAGTGCCGCCTCCTGGCTTCGGCGGAAAAACCCTCGACGCGAAACGAACAACCAAAGGATCGAACCGGTGAACCGCTTCAAGACGACCTTGCTCGCCACAGCGTGCCTCGCCATCGCAGCAATCGTGCCGGCTCATGCGGGCCAGGTGACGTATAACGGCTACTCCGTCCTCAACAGCCAGGACGTGACCCTCAATGACGCGAAGCTCGGCATCAGCGAGCGCGCCGGGTCCGGCCAGATCACGCTGAACAACGCCAACACGCCCGGCGGTATGATCGCGACGTGGTGCATCGACATCGCCCACACCCTGCAAGGGTCCGGCAGCTTCACCACGGGCGGGTTCCTGGGCGGCGACTTCGGCAACAAGGTCAATGCCCTGCTGACGCACGTTCTCCCGACCCTTAAGGCAAACAACGATTACTCCTCCGCTCTCCAGGTCGCGATCTGGCAAGCGGAATACGGTTCGGACCTGACCGTTTCCGGTCCGACGGGCGTCATGAGCCAGGCCAAGATCTACGGTGACAACGTAAGCAACGGCACATGGAAGGCGGACCCAAGGATGGGCGTCGCGATGCTGGCGGGCGGCGGTAACAACCAGGATCAGGCTTACCTGACCGCGGTTCCCGAGCCGGCCTCGATGGCCGCCATGGCGGCAGGCCTCGTCGGGCTGGGCCTGGTCCGGCGCAAGCGGGCGTAGAACGCCGGGAAGCGCTGCCGGGCGCGGCGCCGCCCGGCATGGCCCCACACGGCGGGGCTTGCTTGACGGGCCGGGGCATCCGCCACTTTGATGGGCGCATGACCCCGGCCCTGCCCTCCGTCCGCAAAACCCCGCATCGCATCGAGCAGCTCGGCCGCGTCCGCACGGACGACTATGCCTGGATGAAGGACGCGAACTGGCAGCAGGTGCTGCACGACCCCGCGGCGCTGCGGGCCGACATCCGCGCCCACTTGGAAGCGGAGAACGCCTACACCGCCGCCGTGCTGGCAGACACGGAGGCGCTGCAGCAGCAGATCATCGCCGAGATCAAGGGCCGCATGAAGCCGGACGAGGCGAGCCTGCCCAGCCCCGACGGC
>CALMAB010000491.1 GCA_937858325.1 uncultured Acetobacteraceae bacterium | reverse complement strand
GGGCCGGGACGCCGACGCTTGGCTGTCGGACGCGCTCGGGCGCGCGTGCCGCCTCGTTTACATGGGCGACCCGGCGGCGGCGCGGCCGGTAGACCCGGCCTATGGCCAGCCGGCGGATCGGGTGAGCTTTGCCGACGGCTTTCCCCTGCTCGGCGTGAACGCGGCGTCGCTCGACGACCTCAACGGGCGGCTCGCCCAGCCCGTGCCGATGGCGCGGTTCCGGCCCAACCTGGTGATGTCCGGCGCCGCGCCCTGGGCGGAGGACGGGTGGCGGTTGTTGCAAGTTGGGGGCGTCGCGTTCCGGGCGGTGAAGCTGTGCGCGCGCTGCGTCATCATCACGACCGACCAAGAGACCGGCGCCCGGCCGCGGGACCGCGAGCCGCTGCGCACCCTGTCCAGCTTCCGCCGCGACGGCCGGGGGCGGGTGCTGTTCGGGCAGAACCTGGTGCCGGACGGCGTGGGCCGGATCGCGGTCGGCGACCCGGTGGAGGCGGCCGACGCTGCTGCACGGTCGGATCATGCTTGAGCGGCTTTCCGGCGTGCCGGGCCGACGCGCTGTCGTGCCGCACGTCGATGACCTCGGCGCCAGCCACGGGGCGAACCGGGCGTTCCTCGACCTTGCGGCGCGCGGGCTGGTGACGTGCGGCTCGGTGATGGTGCCGGGTCCCTGGTTCCGGGACATCGCCGAAGCCGCCTGTGCCGATCCCGCCCTGGATTTGGGCATACACCTGACTCTCACCAGCGAATGGAGCGCGTGCCGCTGGGCACCGGTCTCGACGGTCAGCCGCGCCTCGGGGCTGATCGACCCTGACGGCTACTTCTGGCGCGACCTCGACAGCCTCCGGCGCCACCTCGTCCCGGAAGCGGCGGAACTGGAGCTGCGCGCGCAGATCGAGCGGGCGCTCGCGGCCGGCATGGCCCCGACCCATTTGGACGCGCACATGGCCGCGGCGATGCTGCCCGAACTGCTGGACGCCCACGTCCGGCTCGGCCGCGAGTACGGGATGGTCCCCGTGCTGCCGCGCTCCATCCCCTGGGCGCCCGACCCGGCGTCCTACCGCGCCGCGGTCGCCCGGCTCGACGCGGCGGGCGCCCCGGTGTTCGACCATTGCCGGGGCACGCTGGCCGTGGACCGCGCGCACCTGGAGGAAGGATGGCGCAAGCTGGTCGCGGAGCTTCCGCCCGGCGTCACCCACCTGGCCCTGCACGCCACGGCGCCGGGCGACTTTGCAAGCATGGCGCCGGACCACGCGGGCTGGCGGTATGCGGAGTACGATTTCCTCGCGGGCGGGCGGTTGCAGGCGCTGTGCGCGGCGGCCGGGGTCGCGACGGTGGGCACCCGCGCCGTGCAGAGGCTTTGGCTCGCCGCGGAGCGCGGGCACATCGACAGCTTCATCGACATGCTGGCCCGACCGAACGGAAAGGCGGTCTCGGTCGAGGACATGAACGAGGCCGCAGCGTCAGGCTGGGCGGGCGAGCAATGAAGGATTATGGCGGCCCTAAGCAGCCCATTGCAGCTTGGGCCATGATTAGCTGAACCAACCCGGGCGGGTAGGGCGCCTAAGCGAAGCGCCATGCGCCACCGGGCAGTGCGAACAAGAGGCGGATGACGCTCCGCTTATCCGCCCTACAACCTTGCGCTCGCCCGGCCTGGGGCAGCTTCGCCCCCAAGCATCACGCCAGCACGGCCAGCCCGAAATACGCCTGCTCCAACCGCTTCCCAAGCGCCGGGTCGCCGGTGGGCGCTTCGAGCGCGATGCGGCCCTGGGCAAGCGCGTAAACCCGGTCGGCGACAGCCAGCGCCTTTTCGATCAGCTGCTCCACCAGCAGGACCGAGGTGCCCCGCGCGCGCAACTGGCCCACCACGGACAGCACCCGGTCCACCAGCACCGGGGACAGCCCGGCGGACGGCTCGTCCAGCATCAGCAGGCGCGGGCGCCGCACCAGGCCCTGCGCCACCGCCAGCATCTGCTGCTGCCCGCCGCTCAGCGCGCCGCCGAGCTGGTGCCGCTTGGCCGCGATCTCGGGAAAGAAGGCGAACGCCTCTTCCACCCGGGCCGCCCGCTCGTTCCGCGCGATGTCGTAGCCCGCCAGCATGAGGTTGTCGGACACGGTGCTCTGGGTGAACACCCGGTGGCCCTCGATGACGTGCGCCAGCCCGGCCTGCGCCGCGTCCCGCGGCCCGACGCCGCGCAGGCTGCGCCCGGCGAACCGGACCTCCCCCACGGCCCAGGGCAGCAGCCCGGAGACCGCCCGCAGCAGCGTGGTCTTGCCGGCCCCGTTCGGCCCCAGCAAAGCCACGACCTCGCCTGGCGCGATGCGCAGGTCCACGCCGTGCAGGACGGCGATCTTGCCGTAGCCCGCTTGCAGGCCGGCCACCGACAGCAGCGGTCCAAGCCACGGTTCATCCGCCGAGATAGGCACTGACGACCTCCTTGTGCGCCCGGATTTCGCCGGGCGTGCCGTGGGCCAAAACCCGGCCCAGGTTCAGCACCGTGACCTCGTCGCAGATCTCGAAAATGAGGTCTGCGTGGTGCTCGACCAGCAGCACGCCCACGTCCCGCCGGCTGATGGCCTTGATCAACGCGCCCAGCCGGTGGATCTCGTCGGGCGACAGCCCGGCGGCCGGCTCGTCCAGCAGCAGGAACGCCGGGCGCAGCATCAGCGCGCGGGCGATCTCGACAAAGCGCAGCTCGCTGTGCTGCAATCGGTCCGTCCGCACCTCGGCCAGCGCCCCAAGCCCGATGGCGTCCAGCGCCAGCCGGGCCGTGGCCTCGATCCGCCGCTCGTCCCGAACCTGGCGCGGCAAGGACAGCAGCGCTTCCACGAAACCGGCTTGCCCGATGACCGTGCCGCCGACCATGACGTTCTGCAGCACCGTCGCCTCGCCGACCATCCGCGGCGTTTGGAACGTGCGGGCGATGCCGAAGCCGGCGCGGGTGGACGGCGCCCGGCTCGGAAGGCGGTCCGCGCCCACGGCCAGGGTGCCTTCCTGCGGGGCGTAGTAGCCGGAAATGACGTTGAGCGTCGTCGTCTTGCCGCTGCCGTTGGGGCCGATCAGCCCGTGTACCTGGCCGGGGCGCACGTCCAAGTCCAGCCCGTCGATGGCCCGCACGCCGCCAAAGCCGAGCACCACGCCGCGCAGCGCCAGGG
>CALMAB010000490.1 GCA_937858325.1 uncultured Acetobacteraceae bacterium | reverse complement strand
GCCGACGCACGACGGCGGCGTGGACGCCCTGCTGCTGGACGCCAAGGCGCCGCCCGGCGCCGCGCTGCCCGGCGGCAATGCCCAAGCGTTCGATTGGTCCGTGCTGCGCGGCTGGACCGCGCCGGCGCCCTGGGTGCTGGCCGGCGGCCTCACCCCCGACAACGTCGCGGAGGCCGTGCGCGTTTCGGGCGCCTCGGCAGTCGATGTGTCGTCCGGCGTGGAACGGAGCCGCGGCGTGAAGGACGCCGGGCTGATCCAGGCGTTCGTCAGGAACGCGCGGGCTAGATCCAACCTCGACGCTTGAACCACAGGAAGGGCAGCACCGCGCTTAGGATGATCACCGTCAGGCCGTAGGCGTAGCCGTAGTGCCATTCCAGTTCCGGCATCATCTTGAAGTTCATGCCGTAGATGCTGGCCATCAGGGTCGGCGGCACGCCCACCACGGACACGACCGTCAGGATCTTGATACCGTTGTTCTGCTCGATGTTGATGAAGCCCAGCGTCGCGTCCAACAGGAACTGCACCTTGTTGGTCAGCTGGTTGTCGTAGTCCGACAGCGACGCGACGTCCTGCCGCACCGTCTTGAACCGGGGCCGCAGGTTTCCGGGAATCCAGTCCGCGGCGGCCTCGTTGACATAGAGCACGATGCGGTTCACCCCGAGCAGGCTGTCCCGGATGTTGGAAACGCGCTCCCCGGCGGTGCCCACCGCGCGCAACGTCGCCTGAAGCTGCATGTCCATCCGTGCCGCGTTCCGCTTGATGCCGCGTTCCGGCCGGAACACCCGGCGCGAGATGGCGTCGAGGTCCCCGCCCACGTGCTCCAGGATGTCCGCCAGGCGGTCAACGATGGCCTCCAGCAGCCCCAGGAACGCCGCCACGCTGCAGGAGTGCGCGGCGCTGCCGACGAACCGCTCGGCGAACTGGTCGAACACCGGCAGGTCGGCAAACCGCACCGTCATCAGGTGCTCCGGCGACAGCACGAAGCCGAGCGGGGCCACCTTCGACAGCCCGTCCGCCGAGCGGTAGATCATCGGCATGCTCAGCGACAGCGTCTTGCCCTCGCTCGACAATCGGCTGCTGCTTTCAATCTCCGCCAGGTCCGCCTGCGCCGGCACACGCAGGCCGGTCAGCCGCTCCGCGGCGGAGCGTTCCTGGTCGGTCGGCCGCAGCAGGTCGATCCAGACGGGCGCAGGCTCCGACGCCTCGGCATGGGGCTGGAAGGAGCGGCGGGGGGCAAGGCCGGCATTCATGTACAGCATACGGCATCCTACTCTGCTTCACTGCGGCTGCGTATCCCCAAGAAACCAGCCGAAGGACCGGGGGACGTGACCGGCGCCGGGCGGTGCGGTATGACTGGTGTTGGACGGAGGAGAGTATGTTGCACGAGACTGCGCCCGCCCGGACCGCCTGGACCTGGAGCCGGACGTGCATGGCTCGCTTGGGGAGCAAGGCATGAGCTGGCTGGCCGAGTACGTCCGCCCGAAGATTCGCACGCTGCTGGGCCGGCGGGAGGTGCCGGACAACCTTTGGGTGCAGTGCCCCGAATGCCAGCAGATGCTGTTCGCCAGCGACCTGGCGCGCAACCTGAAGGTCTGCACGTCCTGTGGCTTCCACATGCGCCCCACCGCGGCGGAGCGCCTGGCCTACACCTTCGACGCCGACCCCGGCTTCACCCGCATCGAGCTGCCGCGCGTGCCCTTGGACCCGCTGCGCTTCCGCGACAGCAAACGCTACGCCGACCGCTTGAAGGAGGCGCGGGACAAGACCGGGCTTGACGATGCGGTCCTGGTCGCGCACGGCACCATCGGCGGCCACCGCGCCGTGGTGGCGACGCAGGCGTTCGAGTTCATGGGCGGCAGCATGGGCGCCGCGGTGGGCGAGGCCATCGTCGCCGCCGCCCGGCTCGCGGTGCTGCAGCAGGCGCCGTTGATCGTGTTTACCGCGAGCGGCGGCGCGCGGATGCAGGAAGGCGCCGTCAGCCTGATGCAGATGCCGCGCACCACCATCGCCACCCGCCTGGTCAAGGAGGCCGGGCTGCCGTTCATCACGGTGCTGACCGACCCCACGACCGGCGGCGTCACCGCGAGCTTCGCCATGCTGGGCGACCTGCAGATCGCGGAACCCGGCGCGCTGATCGGCTTCGCCGGCAGCCGGGTGATCGAGCAAACGGTGCGGGAAACCCTGCCGGACGGGTTTCAGCGCGCCGAGTACCTGCACGCGCACGGCATCCTCGACATGGTGGTGCCGCGCGCCGAGATGCGGGACACCCTGGCCCGACTGATCGGCCTGCTGCGCGTGCCGGTGGAGGTGCCCGCCGAGCCGGCGCCGGTGCCCGAGCCTTTGCCGGAGCCGACCCCCGCGTGAGCGAGGTCCTGCCCCGCCACCGCATCGAGCCGATCATCGAGCGGCTGCACGGCCTGCACCCGCGGCTCATCGACCTCAGCCTCGACCGGCTGCAACGCCTGCTGGCGCAGCTGGGCCACCCGGAGCGCCAACTGCCGCCGGTGATCCACGTCGCGGGCACCAACGGCAAGGGCAGCACCTGCGCCTTCCTGCGCGCGATGGGAGAAGCGGCCGGGCTGCGTGTCCACACCTATACCTCACCTCACTTGGTGCGCTTCAATGAGCGTTTCCGTATCGCCGGGCGCTTGGTGTCCGATGCTGCCCTGGCGGAAACGCTGGAACACATCGAGCAGGTCAACGGCAGCGCCCCGATCACGGTGTTCGAGGTGATCACCGCCGCGGCGTTCCACCTGTTCGCGCAGGCGCCGGCGGATCTCTGCATCCTTGAGGTCGGGCTGGGCGGCCGCGGCGACGCGACCAACGTGGTCCGTGCCCCGGCGGCCTGCGCCGTCACCTCCATCTCGATGGACCACCGGGAACTGCTCGGCGACACGCTGGCAGCAATTGCGGCGGAAAAGGCCGGCATCGCAAAGCACGGCGTCCCCTTGGTGACGGGCGCGCAACCGGCCGAGGTCCTTCAGGCCTTGTCGGACGCTGCCGAGCGGGCCGGCGCCCCGCTGTTGGCGCGCGGCCGCGAGTGGGAAATCGCCGACGCCGGCGCTGGGCTGCGGTTCACCGATGCGGACGGGTCCGTCGCCCTGCCAAGACCGTCGCTGCCCGGCGCGCACCAGACAGACAATGCCGGCATCGCCGTGGCGGCGCTGCGAGCGGCGATGCCGGTTCTGG
>CALMAB010000489.1 GCA_937858325.1 uncultured Acetobacteraceae bacterium | reverse complement strand
GACGGTCCTAGAACACCTGACGGTGCTGAAGCCGGCCCGCGCCACGCAAGGCTGGACGGTGGCGCGGGACTTCTACGCCTTTCCCCGCCTGGCCGAACGCCGGGCCAACCGCGGCGGGGAGCTGTCCGGCGGGGAGCGCGGGATGCTGGCCGTCGCCCGCGCGCTGATGACCGATCCCGAGCTGATCCTGATGGACGAGCCGTCGGAGGGCCTGGCCCCGGTCATGGTGCAGCATGTCGAGGGCATCATCCAGGCATTGAAGGCGGACGGCATGGCGGTGCTGCTGGTGGAGCAGAACCTGCACAGCGCCTTGGCCCTGGCCGACCGGGTTTACGTGCTGGAAACCGGGCATGTGGTGCACGAGGCCACGGCAAGCGCGGCGGGGCATGACGAGGCCGCGCTGGCCCGGTTCCTGGGGGTCACATGACAGGAAATGAAGGAACCGGCAGCCCATGATCGTTGACATCCACACCCACACCTTTTGCCCGGCGGTGGAGCCTTTGGTGCGGGACCTGCCGGGCTACGCCGCCATTCCCTACAAGCGCGACATGGGGCCGGACAGCGCCGCCACCGATGCGGCCGAGGGTCCCCGCCTGCGCGCGGCGTTCAACGGCTGGGAGCAGCGCCGGGCGGACATGCGGCGGATGCGGGTGGATGCCCAATTGGTGGCCCCGGCGCCGGGCCAGCAGCATTACTGGGCGGAGACCGCCCTGCTGCGCCGGCTGTCGGCGATGCAGAACGACCACGTCGCGGCCTTCGTGGCGCAGGCGCCCGGCATTGCGGCCGGGCTGGGCACCCTGCCAATGGCCGACGTGGCCGGATCCTGCGCGGAAGCGCGGCGGGGCGTGGGAGGGCTGGGCCTCCGCGGTTTCCAGATCGACTCCCGGGTGAACGGGCGTGAGCTGTCCGACCGGTGCTTCGATCCCCTGTGGGAATGCCTGGCCGGCCTGGGGACGGTGGTGGTGATCCACCCGCTCGGCTTCTCGGACGGGGCGCGGCTGGGGCCGTTCTTCATGGTGAACGTCGTGGGCCAGCCACTGGAGGAGACGATCGCCTTTCATCACCTGGTCCTGGGCGGCGTGCTGGACCGGCCCCCCGGGCTGCGCGTGCTGATCTGCCACGGCGGCGGCTACGTCCCGTCCTATGCCGGACGGCTGGATCATGCGTGGGAGCGCCGGCCGGAACTGCGGCGGCTGACCGCCGAGCCGCCCTCCGCCTACCTGCGGCGGTTGTGGTTCGACACCTGCGTGTTCCGGTCCGACCTGATCGAGAACCTGGTCGCCCTGGCCGGCGCGGACCGGGTGCTGCTGGGGTCCGACTACCCGTTCGACATGGGGGACATGGATCCAGTCGGGCGCTTGAAGGCGTGCGGGCGACTGAACGCGGCGCAGCGCGCGGCGGTGACGGGCGGGAACGCGGCGGCGCTGTTCCGGCTGGGCTGAGTGGGGCAGCGCGCGGCGGAGGACGGCAGTTGAACGGCTCGTGCTTGCCGATCCGAGTGCCGGCCTGCGATGGAAACATGTCAAGCGCGCTCGCCTGGACCTGTGACCATACCCCCCGGCTGCGGGGACGTGGGCAAGACGTTCCGGCTCACGCCATCAACGCCTCGCTGAGGCTCCACGCTCCGCTGTGAGGACTGGGACCGGGGTCCCGGAGCGACGGCTGGCGGACCACTCGATCGGCAGCTCCGCCGTCAGCAGCAGGCGCGTGTAGGCATGTTGCGGACGGGCAAAAATGGTTTCCGTCTCGCCGCGCTCGACGATCTGGCCCCGGTTCAGCACGATAACGTTGTGTGCCAGCGACCGCACCGAGTTCAGGTCATGGGTGATGAACAGCGCGGACAGGCCGGTGCGGACCTGCAGCGAGCGGATCAGGTCGATGATCTGGGCGCGCACGCGGATGTCGAGCGCCGTGGTCGGCTCGTCGAAGACCACGAAATCCGGCCGGGTCGCGAGCGCGCGGGCGATGCCGATCCGCTTCTGCTCGCCGGCGGTCAACTGGTGAGGATACGCTTCGGCGAGACGGCGCGGTAGTTGCACCAGATCGAGCAGTTCGTTGACCCGGGCCTGGCGGTCGCGGCGCGAAACGGGTTCAAGCAGCCGGAGCGGCTCCGAGATCAGGTCGCAGACGCGCCAGCGCGGGTTGAGCGCGACGTAAGGCTCCTGGAAGACCATCTGCATGCGCTGGCGCAGCGGCCGGAACTGCCGCTCCGTCAAGGCGGCGATATCGATGCCGTCAAACCTCATGCCGCCCGCCGTTGCGGTCAGCAGCCGCAGCAGGCACTGCCCGATGGTGGTCTTGCCCGAGCCGCTCTCGCCGACCAGGGCCAGGGTCTCGCCGCGCGCCAGCGAGAAGCTCACGCCATCGACGGCACGGAGCGGCGGCTGGGCGGCGCCCGCGGCAAACAGCTTCTGCAGGTTTTCCACCACCAGAAGCGTTTCGCCGCGCGGCGCCACCGCCTCGCCCGCATCGCCCAGGCGCTGCGTTGCCGTCGAGAGATGGTCGGCCGGCACCGGACGCGCCCGCGCGGCGCCGAGCAGGCTCTCGCTGTAGGCGGTCCCTGGTTGCGCGAGGAAGCCCTGCACGGCTTGCAGCTCCTCGATGCGGCCCGCCCGCATGATGGCGACGCGGTCGCAGTAATGCGCCACGATGCCGAGGTCGTGGGTGATGAGGATGACGGAGACGCCGCGCTCGCGGGAGCGGGCCACCAGCAGGTCGAGCACCTGCACCTGCACCGTCGCGTCCAGCCCGAGCGTCGCATCGTCGGCGAGGATGATGTCGGGCCGCGCGATCAAGGCCATGGCGATCACCACCCGCTGCGCCATGCCGCCCGAAAGCTCGTGCGGATAGGCGCGGGCACGCTGCTCCGAATCGATGATGCCGACATCGCCGAGCAACTGCACGGTCTGCCGCCAGGCTGCTCGCCGGCCGCACGGGCGGTGCGCGCGCAGCACGCGGGCGATCTGCCGGCCGACCGTCTCGACGGGATCGAGCAGGGTCTTGGCGCTCGTGCCGATCAACGAGATGGCGCCGCCCCGAAGCTGCCGGCGGTCCCGCTCGTTCATCGCCGCGAGCGGGCGGCCGTTCACGCGGATCTCGCCCTGCACGACCCGGCCGTCGCCGGGCAGCAGGCCAACCAGCGCCTGCGCCAGCACCGACTTGCCCGCGCCGGTCTCGCCGACGATGCCGAGGATCTCGTTCCTGCCCAGCCGGAAGGTGACGTCCCGAAGCACGGCATGCTCGGCCGCCCCGGCTCCGAACGCGATGCCGAGGTGGTCCACCTCAAGCGTCGTGCTGCGATCTTCGCCCGCCATCAGCGGCGGTGCCGCGTCGGGTCGAGCAGCCGCCGCATCTCGTCGCCCAGCAGGGCGAAGCAGAGCACGGCGATCACGATGGCGATGCCGGGAAAGAGCGAAACCCACCAGACGCCAAGGATCATCTGCTGTGCGCCGGAGCTGACCATCAATCCCCATTCCGGCGTCGGCATCCGCACGCCGGCGCCGATGAACGACAGCCCCGCGGTCAGCAGGATGGCCATGCCGACGCTGATCGACAGTTGCACCAGCGCCGGCGTCAGCGCGTTCGGCAACAGGTGGCGGACCATTACCGCGAGGTCCGACGCGCCGGAGCAGCGGGCGGCGCTGATGAATGGCCGCTCGCGCAACGACAGCACCTCCGCCCGCACCAGCCGCGCGAACAGCGGCACGAACAGCACCGCGAGCACCAGCGCCACGTTCCAGATCTCCTGGCCGAGCACCGAAACCAGCGCCATCCCCAGCACGAATACTGGAAAGGACTGGATGAAGTCGAACAAACGCATGACCAGGGCGCTCACGAAGCCCCGGTAGAAGCCGGTGAGCAGTCCGATGGGAACGCCGACCAGAAACGCGCCGGCCACGGAGACGATGCCGACCAGGAGGTTGATGCGGGTGGCAAAAATGATGCGCGAAAGCACGTCCATGCCGGAGACGTCCGTGCCGAGCAGGTGCAGGGACGAGGGGGATTCGAGCGAGTGCAACGGATCGGCCATAATCGGCGAGTAGGGCGCCAGCAGGTCGGCAAACACGATCGCGACGGCGAGCAGCGCCAGCAAAGCAAGGCCGATCACCGCCGCCGGCCGCGCGAGGCAGCGCCGCATCAGATGCGGATCCTCGGATCGACCAGCTCGTACAGCACGTCCACGACGAGATAAACGAGCAGCACGAAGACCGCCGCCACCATCACGAAGCCCTGCAAGGCCGGGTAGTCGCTGTTGATCACCGCCTGCACGGCATACTGGCCAAGACCGCCCCAGGAAAAGATGGTTTCCACCAGCACGGCGGCGCCGAGCAGGAAACCAAACAGGAACCCGGCCGTCGTGATGATCGGCGGCAGGCTGTTCTTCAGCGCGATGACGATGATGCGGCGCTGCGGCAGCCCGCTCGCGCGGGCATGCCGGATGAAGGCGCTGTCGTAAACGCCGGCGAAGACGGTCTGCGTCATCTTCATCATGGCGCCGGTGTTCACGATGCTGATCGTCGCAACCGGCAGCACCAAGCGCGCCGCGGCCGAGCCGAGATCAGCCCAGTTCCCTGTCAGGAGACTGTCGAGGGTATAGAAGCCAGTGATCGCCCGCGGCGCCGTGAGATAGGTGTCGAGCCGGCCGAACGGCGCCGGCGCCCACCCTGCTACGTGGTAAAGGAAGAAGATCAGTAGCAGGCCGACCCAGAAATCCGGCAGCGCGCCCGCCGCCAGCCCATAGACGCGCGTCACATAGTCGAAGGACCGGCCGCGCGCGATCACCGACAGGACCGCGAGGCCAACGCCAGCCGTCACGGTGACGATCATGGCGTAGCTGATCAGCTCAAGCGTGGCTGGCGCCCGCTCGATCAGATCCTGCACGACAGGGTGCGAGGTGAAGATGGACGTGCCGAGATCGCCATGCAGCACACGGCCGAGATAACGGACGAACTGTGTCCACAATCCCTGATCGAGCCCGAGGCGCTGCCGCAGCGACGCGATCGCGTCAGGCGTCGCCATGTTGCCGAGCATCAGCAAGGCCGGGTCGCCCGGCAGCAGCCGAACGAGCATGAAGGTGACGAGCAGCACCCCGAACAGTTGCGGCGGGATGAGGCTGACGCGCGCGAGCACGATGCGCATCGGCCGCGGTAGGGCATGCCACCGGCCGGCTACGCCACCCAGCAATCCCGCAACGACAGGCGCCGACCCTGCGAATGCCGTCGTCATGCCGTGATGTGCATGACAACGGGGCGCAGGGCGCGGGTGGCATATCCGCGGCCGACCGTCTTGAAAGGCCGGCAACGTAACGGCGACGGCTCCATGATGATCTCCCCAATGCAACCGGGCGGCTCACGCATCTCGCGAGCCGGCGTCGCATGAGCGCACAGCATATTCCGTGCCAGGTTTTTCCGGGTGAAAACGGCAAAAGCGCGACGCCGTTGACCCGGGCGCCCAGTCACTGCCGTTGCGGCAGCCGCCGGATGGCGCTCAGCGGGGCCGGCTGCGCAGCCTCGCAGTCGGCGTGGCGGCCGTTTCCGGCGGCGCAGGAGCGCCCGGCGCACTGCCGGATTTGGCATTGGGCGGTCTCAGTGCGCTCGCAAGATCGGTCATCTGCGTTGGCGCTGGTCGCACCGACAACCGTGCGAGATTGCCGACGAGGTGTTGGCGCAGCGTCGCGACCGCGCCCGCCTCGTCGCCCTTGGCCATCTGATCGAGCAGCTTCAGGTGGTCGGCGACACCGCAGCCGCGCTCGCGTGGGTGTTGATAAAGCGCCTGCAGCAATGCGGTGCGCGGAATAAGCTGGCGCATGAAATCCGCCAGCACCGCATTGCCGCCCAGCTCGGCGATCAGCAGGTGGAACTCGCCGAGCAGCCGCAGCAGGCGCACATCCTCGCCGCGCGCCTCCGCCTCGGCTTGCGCCGCGCAGTGCGCGCGCAGCCGCCGGATGTCGTTCGCCGTGCAGTGGCGCGTGGCGTCACGCACGATGTTGCACTCGATGAGGCGCCGCGCCGCGTGAACCGCATGCGCCTCCTCGATGGATGGCGAGGCGACAAAGGCGCCACGGTTCGGCTCTAGGGTCACCAGCCCGACGAAGCTCAGGCGCTGCAGCGCCTGGCGCACGCGCGTGCGGCTGACGGCGAAGGTGGCGGCCAGATCCGCCTCGATCAGCTTCGCGCCGGCAGGCAGGCGGCCGGACGCGACGGCGTCGCGCACGGTGTCGACGATGCTGTCGTGGCCCGATTCCGCCCAAACGCCGCGAGCCGGCGGCGGGATGGCGGCGCGACCCGCCCTGGGCCGTGGCGCAGCAGGCCGCTTTGTTACAGACACCCTTCCCCGCCTCCCCGAAACCAGCATTCGCACCTGCGCGCTGCCCAGCGCCGTGCGTCTAGCAGGCGGCCGGATGCCGAGCCAGCAACGGGCGGCGCCCGAGAGTGCCCATTAGTGCTCACTTTGTACACAATTTAGGCGATTTTCACCAATCCTGCGCTTTGTCGACCGGCAGCACGGCTGCAAACGGATCGCAGCTCCTGGCATACGGCTTGCGACGCCTGACTCACGGCTTGCGAGGTGAAGTCATGGACAACACGCCGCCAGCCAGCCTGCGAACGTGGATGCTGCCTATGCTTTCAGACGCCTACCACCCGACCTCGGCGAACGCGGCATCTGCGGCGCTTTGGCAACGCGCGCGCCGCGTCGCGCCGATGGGTGCCCAGGGTGACGGCAAGTACTACGCGCCATACCCGCACTTCATCGCGCGCGCCGGGGGCGCGCACCTATGGGATGCCGACGGCAACCACTTCATCGACTACTGGAACGGCGCCGGCCCCTGCGTGCTCGGCCACGGCGACGCAACCGTGTGCGACGCGGTGGCAGGAGTTTCGGCCGCGCGCGGGCAGCTTTTCAGCGCCCCGAACGATCTCGAAGTCGAGCTTGCCGAGACCCTGCGGCGGATCATCCCCTGCGCCGAGATGTCGGTGTTCCTGAACGCCGGCTCCGACATTTTGTGCATGGCGATGCGGGTCGCGCGGGCCGCAACCGGCCGTGACCTGCTGGTCAAGTTCGCCGGCTCTTATCACGGCTGGCATGACGACTTCCTGTTCAACATCTCTTCCTACGACGGGCCGCCCGACGAGCATGGCCGCTACGCTCCGATCGCGGAGTCGGCCGGCCTGCCGCCCGGCCCGGCGCAGTCGATCCGCGTGCTGGACTACAACGACCTCGACGCCGCCCGGGCGCTGTTTGCCGCCGAGGGCGACAGGATTGCCGCCATTGTTGTCGAGCCGGTCATGCACGGGCCGGCAACCGGCTGCATTGCGCCGCACCCCGGGTTCCTCGCCGGGCTGCGGGCGCTGTGCGCCGCGCATGGCAGCCTGCTGATCTTCGACGAGATCCTGACCGGATTCCGGCACGGCCTCGGCGGCGCGCAGGAGCGGCTGGACGTGACCCCTGACCTCGCCGCCTTCGGCAAGGCGCTGTCGAACGGCTATCCGATCGCGGCGCTCTGCGGTCCGGCTCGGCTGATCGGGCAGATGAGTCCCGCCGGCAGGAGCTTTCTGTCCGGCACCTATAACGGCAACGTCGTCTCGGTCGCGGCCGCGCTGGCAACCATCGCGCGCCTGCAGGATGGCAGCGTGTTCCGCCACATCGAGGCCCTGGGCGCCCGGCTCGCCGGCGGCCTCGATGCCGCATTCCAGTCCCGAGGCGTCACGGCGCGCGCATCCTGCTTCGGCTCGATGGTGGCGATCCACTGCAGCGACCGCCGTCTGGACAGTTTCGGCGACGTGATGCGGCATCACGACCCGGCAGTGTCGCCGAAGCTCATGGCGCAACTGTTCGAGCAGGGCGTCTACCTCAAGCCGCGGCGGGTGCTGCGCTTCGCGATCTCGGCCGCGCATGATGAGGACGACATCGACCGGACGGTTGCGTTGGTGGATCGCCACTTCGCCGCCGAGGCCGGGGCATGAACCCAGCCTCGGCGCTTCGCGTGGGCATCGACATCGGCGGCACCTTCACCGACATCGTCCTGTTCGACGAGGGCTCCGGCCAGTTGAGCCATGCGAAAAGCCTGTCCACCCCGGCCGAGCCGGAATCCGGCTTCATGCAGGCGCTGGCAGCGATCGGGGCGCCGCTGGGGGCAATCTCCAGCCTGGTGCACGGCACGACCATCGTCACCAACCTGATCCTGGAGCGCAAGGGCGCGCGCATCGCGCTTATCACCACCAAGGGCTTTCGCGACGTGCTTGAAATCATGCGCGCGACCCGGCCGCTGCCGTATGATCTCGCCTGGCGCAAGCCCCGCCCCCTGGTTCCCCGGGATCTCTGCTTCGAGGTGGACGAGCGCGTCGGCGCCGACGGCGAGGTCGTGCGCGCGATCGATCCCGACGACGTGCGCCGCACGATCGAGGCGGTGCTGGAACGCGACGTCGAGGGCGTCGCGATCTGCCTGCTGCACTCCTACCTGAACGACGCGCATGAGCGGATCGTCGAGGCGGCGGTCAAGGCGCGCCAGCCGGGCCTGCCGCTGTCCGTCTCCGCCACGGTTTGCCGGGAGGTACGCGAGTACGAGCGGGCGAACACGACGGCGGTGAACGCCTACGCCATGCCGCGCGTGCAGCGTTACGCCGCAGCGCTGGACGACCGGCTGCAGCGCCCTGAATTGGTGCGTTACCTGAGTTCGGAGGGCGGTATGCAGCCCGGATGCGAGGCGGCGGCACGGCCGATCTCGCTCTGCGTCTCGGGGCCGGCCGGCGGCGTGCTCGGCTGCCAACTGGTCGGCCGCATGACCGGCCGCGACAACCTCATCACCGTCGATATGGGCGGCACCAGCTTCGACGTGGCGGTGATCCAGCACGGCCAGTTCGAGGTGCGCAACACCTTCGAGGTGGGTTGGGGCTTGCCCGTGAAGGTGCCGGCGATCGACATCAAGACGATCGGCGCCGGCGGCGGCAGCATTGTCTGGGTCGACGAGGGCGGCGCGCTGCGCGTCGGCCCGCAGAGCGCGGGCGCGGATCCCGGTCCGGCCTGCTATGGCCGGGGCGGCAGCGATTGCACCGTCACCGACGCAAACGTCGTGCTGGGATTGATCAACCCGGACGGCGTGCTGCCGATGGACGCCTCCCTGGCGTCGCGGGCGGTGGCCGGCATCGCCGAGCGGTTCGGCGTTTCCGTCGAGGCCGCGGCGGAGGGCATCATCCGCGTCGTCAACGCCGGCATGGCGGCCGCCATTCGGCAGATGACGGTGGAGAAGGGCATTGATCCACGCGACTTCTCGCTGCTCGCGTTCGGCGGCGCCGGCGGTCAGCATGCCGCAGCGCTGGCGCGCGAAATCGGCATTCCCGAGGTCGTGGTGCCCCGCATGGCAAGCGTGTTCTCCGCCTTCGGGATGGTGAACGCCCCGCTGAAAATTTCGCGCGCTGCGAGCGTTATGCGCCCGCTCGACGCGCTGCAGCCGGGCGAACTGCATAGGGTCCTCTCCGGTCTTGAGCGGGACGCGCGGGCGGCGATGCGTGACGAGGCCGCATCCTGCGCCGTCGTGTATGCGCTCGACCTGAAATACCTGCGCCAGGCGCACGAGATCATCGTCACCGTCGGGCCGGATTGGACGCCCGCACACATCGCCACGGCGTTCGAGGACCGGCACCGCGCCCTGTATGGCACCGCACTCGGCCACGCGCTGATGGTCGTGACGGCAAGGCTGACAGCGACCAGCCCGGCGCCGTCCTTGCAGCCGGCGCCGGTGCAGGCGCCGGGCGGCGGCCTGCCCGCGCCGGTGCGGCAGGCGCGCGTCGCCGGGGTCACGGCGCCAGTGCCGGTGTTCGACCGCGCGCTGCTGCCGGCCGGGCTGCGCTGCAACGGCCCTTGTTTGGTGGAGGAACGCGACACGTCGTTCTGGATGCCGCCTGGCGCCTCCGGTCAGATCGATGCGTTTGGCAACCTGGTCGTGCGTCTGGACCCGGGTGGCATCGCGTGAGCACGCCCGATCCGTTCACCCTGCAGATCATCCGCAACTATCTCACCTCGACCACCGAGGAGATGATTCAGACGACGGTGCGCACCGCCTATTCGCCCACCTTCTCGGAAGGCTACGACTTCTCCTGCGCACTGTTCGACGTGTCCGGCCGCATGGTGATCCAGTCGCGCGGGATCGGCGTGCATCTCGGCTCCCTGGTTGACACGATGAAGGCCGTGGTCGCCAAGTTCCCGACGCCCGCGCCGGGTGACGTGTTCATCACCAACCATCCTTACCTGGCGACGCACCAATCCGACGTCGTCGTCTGCCGTCCCATGTTCTGCGACGGCCGGCCGATCGGCTATGCGGTGAATATCGGTCACTGGACCGATATCGGCGGCATGAGCGCCGGCGGCTGCGCCGGCACATCGACGCATGTCGTGCAGGACGGGCTGATCATCCCGCTCTGCAAGCTGTATGACCGCGGCGCGTTGGTGGAGCCGGTCTGCGACTTCATCCTGCACAACGTCAGGCTGCCCGACGACGACTGGGGCGACCTGATGAGCCAGATCGCCGCCACCACCGTGGCCGAGCGCCGCCTGCGCGAGCTTGCCGCGCGCTATGGAATGGACGACCTGCTGACCGGAATGCAGGCCGCGATTGACTATTCCCGCGAGCGATTCCTGGCCCGCATGCGCGGCATACCGGATGGCACCTACCGGGGCTGCGACTGCATCGAGGATGACGGCGTCTCGGACCGCCGCTATCCGATCGTCGTCACGGTCACGAAAACCCCGGAGCGTTTCACCGTGGATTTCGCCGGCACCGCGCGCCAGGCGCCGACACCGGTGAACGCGGCGCTGAGCGCGGCGCGGGCGGGCGTGTTCACCGGCATCATCGCGCTTGTTGATCCGACGATCCCGGTCAATGCCGGCATTTTCGACCTGATCGAGCTATGGGCGCCGGTCGGGTCGATGGTCAATGCGACTTGGCCAACGCCGGTCTATGGCTGCACCTTCGAGTTGGCCAAGCGCATTCCCGAGACGATGCTGCGCGCCTTCGCCGAGGCGCTGCCTGGCCGGGTCGCCGCCGGCAGCCATGCCTCGGGAAACAACCTGGCCGGCCGCTTCATCGATCCGCGCACTGGCCTCGAAGCTGCCTGGTACAACTACTACGAGGGTGGTCAGGGAGCGACCGCGACCGGCTCCGGCAACGACGCCGTCTATTTCTGGGGCGAGACGTCGCATAACCAGCCGATCGAAGTCTGGGAACACAAATACCCGGTGCTGGTCGAGCGCTATGGCCTGCGCGACGGTTCGGGCGGCGTGGGCCGGTTCCAGGGCGGCATGGGAAGCGTGCACGAATACCGGCTGCTCGTCGATCATCACCTTTCCGGCCTCGGCGACCGGCATCGCGTGGCGCCCTGGGGCTTGAGCGGCGGCGGCGAAGGCGCGCCGAACCGCTGGTCGCTGCGCCGCGACGGGGTGACGCGTCCGCTCGGCGAAGCGTTCGGCCTCGTCAGCCCGTCCAAGTTCCACGCCTTGCCGCTGCTCGCAGGCGATGTGCTGATCATCGAAACGGGTGGCGGCGGCGGTTATGGCGACGCCGCGGGTAGCAGCCGGGATGCCTGACGCGGATCGGCACTGGGCGCGCTTACCACATGACGTCGCCGCCATTCGGCGAAACGCTCTGGCCGATCATGTAGGCGGCCTCGTCGGAGGCCAGATAGACATAGGCGCCGGCGATCTCGGCCGGCGTGCCGACGCGGCCGATCGGCAGTTGCCCGAGCTTCCAGCGGTTCCAGGCCGGGTCCGCCGCCTGCCACATGGCGGTGTCGGTCGGGCCGGGACAGACGCAGTTCACGGTGACGCCGGACTCGGCCACCTCCTGCGCGACGGAGACGGTGAGCGCCACCACGCCGGCCTTGGAGGCGCAGTAAGCGGCGCAGCGGGGTCCCGGTTTGTGCGCGAGCTGCGAGGCCGTGTTGATGATGCGCCCATACCCGCGCTGCCGCATGTGCGGCAGAGCGTAGCGCATGCCGTGGGCAACGCCGCGCAGGTTGACGTCGATCACCCGATCCCATGCCTCCCAATCGTCAAGATCGGCGAGATTTTGCCGCCCGCCGCTGATGCCTGCGTTGTTGACCAGGATGTCGAGCTTGCCGAAGCGGGCAATCGTCTGCTGCACGGCGGCTTCGACGTCTGCCGCCGAAAGCACGTCGCAGTCGAACACGCAGGCCGTGCCGCCCGCTGCCGTGATCGCCTGCCGCAGGCTGTCCTGCTCCGCGGGATGGGCGTGATCGGCGATGGCGACAGCGGCGCTTTCGGCGGCGAACGCCTCGCACACCGCGCGGCCGATGCCGGTGCTGGCACCGATCACCAGAGCAGCTTTGTCCTTGAGGCGGTGCATGCGTCGTCCCTCCAGGCAAGGTTTGCGGCGCCGCGCCGTCGGCGTGCCGCCAGCCCGGAGCCTAGATGCGGCATCAGCCCGGTGTCGATCCCGCTTTGGAGCGCCGCCGCGGCGACGACCCGTAACCGAACCCGCAACCCGGCCCAGTGAAGGAGAGCAACGTGAAGATCAAGGGATTGGCTGTCGCATGCCTGGGCCTGCTCCTCGTTTCCTCCTGGGCGCAGGCGCAGAACCGGACGGAAACGCTTGTCGTCGCCGGCCCGCGGACGCCGGAATCGGCCGATCTCGACTACCCGGCGACCGAGGCTGTGCATGAGATGCGCCGCAACATCTATGAGCGTCTGCTCGCCTACGAGCAGGTGACGAACAAGGACGGCGTGCGGGTCGAGAATTTCGACAGGCTCGCGCCGGCGCTCGCTGAGAGTTGGGATGTCTCGCCCGACAACCGATCCATCACTTTCCATCTGCGCAATGCCCAGGCGGCCAACGGCGACACGCTGTCCGCCGACGATTTGATGTGGACGTTCGACCGCGGCTGGCACCTGAAGGCGACATTCTATTGGTACATGACCCAGATGTTGAAGATCACCGACTTCAGCGCGTTCCAGAAGCTGGACGACCACACCGTCAAGGTCACGGTGCCGAACCCGTCGCCGCTGCTGGCGAAGCTGTGGGTGAACAACGACCTCGGCATCATCGACAGCACCGAGGCGAAAAAGCACCTCACCCCGGAGGATTCCTGGGGCTCGACCTGGCTCGGCACGCACTCGGCCTCGTTCGCGCCATACGTCATCGAAACCTACACGCCCGGGCAGCAGGTCGTGTATGCGGCAAACGAGAACTATTTCCGCGGCGCCCCGAAGCTGAAGCGCGTCATCTTCCGCGAGATGCCGACCTCGTCGAACCGCGTCGTCGCCCTGCAAGCCGGCGCCATCGATGTTGCGGAGTGGCTGCTGCCGCGGGAGCTGTCGCTGCTCGGGAACGTGCCCGGGGTCAAGGTCCGGACGGTGTTCGGCAACTACATACACCGGGTCGAGATGAACAACGCCGCGGTGCCGTTCTCCGACCAGCGCGTCCGCGAGGCGCTGAACTACCTGGTGCCGCGGGACGCGATCCAGAAGAGCGTCTATTACGGCACCGCGCGGCCGACGCAGAGCCCGGTTTCCGAGATCTATCCGGGCTTCGCAGACAAGGACTTCCCATACACCTACGATGTCGCCAAGGCGAAGGCCCTGCTGGCCCAGGCAGGCTTCGCCAACGGCTTCAAGACCGAGCTTGGCTATCGCACCGGCGATGAGATCGAGGAGCAGATCGCCGTCATCCTGAAGACCAGCTTCGCCCAGGCAGGGGTCGAGCTGCAGCTTGAGAAGATGCCCAGCTCGTCGCTCGTCGCGAAATACACCAAGGCGGAGATGCCGATGTATTTCCTGCGCGACATGGCGATCGTGCCGGATGCGGCCTACGTCGTGAACCTATGGCTGAACAGCGCGTCGCTCGTCGACTATTCGCGCTTCAAGAACCCGGCCGTCGATACGCTGATCAACAACGCCCTGACCTCGACCGACGAGACGGCCCGCGTCGGCGACATGCAGCGGGCGCAGCAGATCGTCGTGCAGGAGGCGCCCTGGATCTTCCTGTTCAACCCGGGCTACCAGTTGGCGACGCGCAGCGACGTCGCGGGCTTCTCCTGGTACACGCCGAACGGCAATGCCTGGTACGACTTCTCGAAGTCTTGACAACAGGCCAGCAGCAGGACAATCAAGTGACCCCTCCCGCCGAGCGCGATCTCATTGGCTATGGCCGCATACCGCCGGACCCGCGCTGGCCGGGGGACGCCCGGCTCGCGATCAACTTCGTTCTCAACATTGAGGAGGGATCGGAATACTCGGCCGGGCAGGACGGTTTCTCGGAAACCACGCTGACCGAGATGCCGGAGTCTTGGGTGCCGCGTGGCGAACGCGACCTCGCGGCGGAGTCGATGTTCGAGTATGGCAGCCGCGCCGGCGTCTGGCGCGTGCTTCGCCTGTTCGAGGAACGCGACCTGCCGCTGACCCTGTTCGCCTGCGCGCAGCCGCTTGAGCAACAGCCGGCGCTGGCGGCGGCCGTTCGCGACGGCGGCTACGACGTTTGTTGTCACGGCTGGCGCTGGGTCAACCACTTCACCCTGTCCGAGGCCGAGGAACGCGAGCACATCCGCCGCGCCGTCAAGAGCCTGGAGGCCACCATCGGCCGGCGTCCCCTCGGCTGGTATTGCCGCTACGGTCCGGGACTGAACACGCGTCGCTTGCTCCTGGAGGAGGGCGGCTTCCTGTATGACAGCGACGCCTACAACGACGATCTCCCATACTGGGTCGAGGTGGAGGGACGCCAGCAACTGGTCGTGCCCTACACGCACGCCAACAATGACGCCAAATTCGTTCGCGGCGGGTTTGCCACTGCCCGGGACTACGAGACTTGGCATCGCGATGCCTTCGACTTCCTGTATGCCGAGGGCCGTCATGCGCCGAAGATGATGTCGGTCGGGCTGCATGCGCGGCTGATCGGCCATCCCGCTCGCGCGGTGGGGCTCGCGCGCTTCCTTGACCATGTCGCCCGGCACAGGGATGTGTGGGTTGCGCAGCGCCTTGCGATCGCTGAGCACTGGCGGTCTCAGCGTCCAGGCCGGGCGCTTCCGCCGGTTGAACAGGGGCAGGGCCGCTGCGGTCGGCAGCAGTCCGCATAGGAGCAATTGTGATGCGGTTGAAAGACAAGGCAGCCCTGGTCACTGGCGCGCAGCAGGGCATTGGCGCCGCGGTCGCGACCGAGCTGGCGCGGGAAGGCGCGGATGTCGCCATCAGCTGGCTCGACGACGAGGCCGCGGCGAAGGCGGTGGCGGACAGCGTGCGCGCGCGCGGCCGCGAGGCGGCGCTGGTGCGCGGCGACCTCGGCACGGTGGTGGGCGCACAGGGCGTCGTCGAGGCGGCGTGGGACGCGCTGGGATGCCTGCATGTGCTGGTCAACAACGCAGGGATTTACCCCCGTGCCCCGTTCCTTGAACTGACGGAGGCGACCTGGGACGCGACGCACGCGGTCAACCTCAAGGGCACCGCGTTCTGCGCCCAGGCCGCAGCGCGCAGGATGGTCGCGGCGCAAACGGGCGGCGCCATCATCAACATCGCCTCCGTCGCCGCGCATGGCGCCGTGCGCGGCGTGCACTACTCGGCCAGCAAGGGCGGGGTGGTCTCGCTCACCCGCGCGATGGCGCTGGAGCTGGCTCCCCACGGCATCCGGGTCAACGCCATCGCCCCGGGCCTTGTGGACACGGCGCAGCCGCGCTTCGGCATGACGGAAGCCGAGATCGCCGCCGCGGGCGCGGCGTCCCCGGCGGGGCGGGTGGGCCTGCCGGCTGAGATCGCAACCGTCGCCGTGTTCCTCGCCTCCGACATGTCGAGCTACATGAACGGCGAGGTCATGCAGGTGAACGGGGGGAGCCTCATGGGCTGAGTGGGCGCAAGGTACGGGGAATGAGCACGGACGCCCAGGATGCTGAAGCCGAAACACGGCTCGGCGCGTCATGGCGCGCAGCTCGGATTTGTCTTACTCAAGGGGGTTTCGCCACCGTTTCGGCGGGGTGAGTTTCCATTTTACGGAGCGATTGTTGACCCGAACCAATCCCAGATGCGTCACGAGACCGCCACCGGTTTATTGCTCAAGAGGGTATGTTGAGCATTCGGCCGAAGGCATCGTGAAGCGCATGAACGCGCGGCCTGCCAGTGCGGATGCCCGAGAGGCCCACCGTGTAGGCGCGGGTGACGAACGCCTGCGGGCGAAAGCCGAACACCACCGTGTCGCCGACCTGCGGCGCGCCAGGGCCTGAGGCGTCGATCATTCCATAATAGTCGATGGCGGCGGGCGGCGGGATGTCCACCCGGCGAGGCGGGTCACCGACCGCTTCGGGCGCCCGTCCGAACAAGGCCTTCACGTCGTAGTCGGGGAACACCGGATCGATGTACAGGCCGCCGCCGAAGCAATAAGCCCGGCCCGCATGGAGATGGGACACTTCGGTGATGTAGCAAACGGCCGGCGTCTCTGGCAGCTCGCGGATTGCATGAAGCGGCGTGGTTCCGGTGAGACCGTGGCCCGGCTCGCATTGTGTCGCCCCGTGGTCTGCAAGCATCTGGATCGTTGCCGACGAGGTGGTGCCGGGCGCATTGACCTCGATATCGCGGCAACCGGCCTTACGCAGCGCCTCGACGCTGCGGGCCAGCGTCGCGAGATTGGGCGTGGGACCAATCGTTCCAGTCCGATCCTCGAAGAGCAGCGCCGGAAAAGTCGTGACGCCGGTGGATTCGCCGCCATCAAGCTGGTCCATCTCATCTGCCACGCTGACGACATCTTCGGCTCGGAAGCCGCCTTCGTGCCCGTTATAGAACCGGTCGCCCTCGGCGTGAATGCGCGCCAGCAAGGCTTGGCTCCGCCCGCACGCCCTGGCGGCTTTCGCGGCTTCGCCGGCCTTCTCCCGATTGAACACGGTCCAGAAATCCGGGGCAAAGGCCGCGCCAGCGCCGGCTTCGTGGCGCGGCACTTGGACAAGATGACCGAGGTGGCCGATGCCGAGGCCAACTCGGGCGCAGGCCCGGGCGCATTCCATGTCGACCGCAACGGCCTTGTTGATTCCGCCCGCCTTGACGGCCCGGCAAAAGTCGCCGTTGCGGCCCATTTGCTTGGTCATGGCAAACACCTTGAGTCCAACCTTGTCGGCTTCGGCTCGGATCAGGGCTGCGTTCCCGCCCACGGCATCGAGATCGATTACGTAGCTGTTGGCCGGAATGGCGCCAGCCTGGTGCAAGGAGATTGCCTGTTCGATGAGGCCCGGGTTACGCCGCCTCAGTCCGTCAAGAAACATGATGTCCTCCAAGGCGCGACCATATCGAGTAGGTTCAGGGCGCTAGGGCTGTCCGATGTCGCTGAGGGTCGGCAGGGCGGATTGAGCTCCATAGCCCTGCGTCGACAAAGCCGCAGCACAATTGGCGAAGCGCAAAGACCCGGGCCAGTCAAGACGTTGCACAAACCGGGCGTGCAGGCACGCTGCCGCGAAGCAATCCCCCGCGCCCGTGGTGTCGACCGCGTCGGCGGGAAAGCCGGCCGCGTCGACTGCTCGACCACCGTCCTCGACACGCGCGCCGTTCTCGCCGAGCGTCGTGACGACGGTCGGCACCAAGGCGGTGAGCTGGCCTGCGAACCCGGCGTCGAGAACGGTCCGTGCCTCGGCATTGCAGAACAGCATGCCGAAGCCTTCAATCGCCGCCGCAAGCTCGGCCGGATCGGACGGGCAATCGGCCCGCTCGATATCGAGCGACGTCGTCGCTCCGCAGGTCCGTGCAGCCGCAACGACGCGGCGGCAGAGCGCCGGATCGCCGACGGATGTCAGGTGGACGTGGGCGACGCCCTTGCAGACCTGCTCGGACACGTCCTCGGCGCTCGGCCGGTAGGTGGGCGTCATGAGCTTGACAAGCGACTTCTCGCCGTCTGGCGTGATCAACCCGATGCAGCTGAAGGTGCGCACGCCGACGAGGCGCACGACGAAGGCCGTGTCGACGCCTGCCTGCGCCAGACCAGCGAGCGCGAAGGCGGCCTCGTCGTCATCGCCGACCCGGCCCAGGACCCGGACGGCGGCTTCGAGCCGCGCCAGGGCCACGGAGACATTGCCCGCCATCCCGCCGGGCACACGTTGCAGATAGGTGCCGTTGACCTTGCCGTCGCGGGTCGGCAGGCGATCGACCTTGATCAGGATATCGACATCGATGTCACCGATGCACAGAAAGCGGGGGCTCGCCGGATCGGTCACGCTTCAGCCTTGTGGCGTCGAGTGAGAACGGTCCAAGCGCCCGGTTGCGGATGGTGCGTGCTGCTGTCAAAGATGATGTGTCCGCTCTGGGCCGCAAAAACCTCGATTGCCTCGCCCGTCGTCTCGATTGCGACGGTCTCGTTGGCATCGACCGTGTAACCAAGCGTCGCCGCGTCGCGTTCGATCCACCAGCGCGCGAAGTCTGTCACGGTCATCGTGGGAAGGCCGAGGCGGGCGACAGCATCGAAGAGAGCGGGTAGAACCTCCCGCGCCATGCGGCCCAGAATTTCGGGGTGGCCGTAGAGGTGGGCGGGCCGCCGCAAGGCAACCTGCCGCTCAAGCGCCGACACGTAGTGATGCAGCACGGCGTTGCTGCCCGGCGGGCCGAGGCCGGCATCTTCCTGGTGGATCGCGAGACGCTCAGGTGAGAAGGGATGAACGGGGACCTGAAGGACGCCTGCCGGCGTGAAGAACGGGAGTGAGTCGAAGTCGAGCCCGAAGTCGGACGAATAGACGTGGCCGAGTTCGGCCATGGCTCGGTCGAGCGCATGATTCCACAACCCGCGCGGTGCCACGTAGCCGGTGGTCCGCGCGCCGAGGTGCCGCTCGACCCAGTCCATGCCGCCCTGCAAATTGGTTTTGTTCTCGGCGGCGGTGTCGAAGAGGTCATGTAAGTCGGCGTGATGAGCGACCTCGTGACTACGGAGCCAGTCGGGGGCCAGGTCCCCGGGATAGGCCGTGCACAGCGCCTTGTTGAAGTAGAACGAGCCGTGGATGCCATACGCTTCGGCAACTTCGGCAATGGTCCGGCAATTGGGGCCAAACAGGCCGTCGACGTCGACGCGGAACAGGAACACGGAGCGGGCCGCCAGCGGATAACGGGCGATGCGCACGAATGGCAGGCGCAGCTTGGCAGAAGCCTGCTGGAGCATTCCCGTCATCGTATCGGCAAGTTCGGCTTTGTCGACGGTCGCGACACGTTCCGTGACGTTCGATGCCTCCGTAAATGCCCGCAGGCTGTCGCCGACCGCAGCCAGGTGGCTGGCGAGCGGCAGGCCGGTGAACACCAGCCATCCCTCGCCATGCGGCCGCGTCAGAACCGCAGGCCGGACATCGGCCAGGTTGCCGCTCCGTGCCTTGCGGTTCTCGTGCAGGCGGATCTCGCCCTCGCCTTGTCCGTCGAACACCCGGGCCAGACAGGGCAGGGTGGCCTCCCGGTCACGGTTTGGCGGGCGAAATCGGGTCAGAGTCGCGGTGCAACTCGGGCCAAGCAGCGCGTCGGCCCTTGCTGCGCCCGTCACCACGGCGCCGCCGCCGCGCTCGACAAAGGCTTCGCACCAGGAGGGGAGTGCGCCGTCGAAGACGATGATCGGCCGGTCCGGACCATCGACGTGATCCCATGGCAACCGGTCCTGCCGCAGCACGCGGGTCCAGCCGTCCGCGGCATCGCCCTCCGCATGAAGTCCGATCCTGATCTCGCGTCGCATGGCTACGCCTCAGCCCTGCGGAGGCCCGTCACGTAGCCGACGAGCGTGGGGCCGTCGAGGGCCGCGACGGCCTCGTCGGCGACCTTGCGGCCGAGTCGGAGCACCACGACCCGGTCGCAGACCTCCAACACCTGCTCCATGTTGTGGCTAATCAGAACGACCGCGATCCCCTGGTTCTGCAAGCGCATGATGAGGTCGAGCACGTGCCGGGTCTGGCGCACACCCAGGGCGGCCGTGGGTTCGTCGAGAAACACGATCCTGCGGCTCCAGCCGATCGCCCGGCCTATGGCGACGCATTGGCGCTGCCCCCCCGACAGGTCGCTGACACGCTGCCGGACCGACACCGTGCCACCCATCCCAACCTGGTCGAGGATCGCGCGTGCTCCCGCCCGCATGGCCGCCTTGTCGAGCCAGCCGATCTGCTTAAGCCCAGGGATGCGCGATCGGATCTCGCGGTTGAGGTAAAGGTTTTGGGCGACGTCGCCGTGTATCACCAAGGATAGATCCTGGTGCACGACTTCGATGCCGAGTTCGGCCGCGTGCTTCGGTCCGCCGTGCCCCATGGCAACGCCGCCGACCGCAACCTCGCCCTCGTCGGGCGTGTAAACGCCCGCGATGCAGCGCACGAGCGTCGATTTGCCGGCGCCGTTGTCTCCGACAAGTCCTACGACCTCGCCGGGCCACACCGCCAAGTCGATCTCTTTCAAGGCGCGCAGGCCACCGAACATCTTGCCTAGCCCTGAAACCCGCAGCAGCGGTTCACCACCCTCCTTCTGGGTCGCGGCGCTCATTCGGCGGGCTGCCTCTGGCTCACTGCCACCGCGGCGACGATAATGAGTCCCTGCACGACGATCTGCTGCTGCACGGTTGCCCCCATCAGGACGAGGCCGTTGACGATCATGGCCATCAGGATGGAGCCGAGCAGCGCGCCTGGAATGCTGCCCTGGCCGCCGAACAGGCTTGTTCCGCCGATCACGACGCCGGCCAGAACGGTGAGAAGATCGCTGGAGCCGAGCGTATAAACCGCTCCCTGCACCTCGCCCGCGTAGAGCATGCCCGCGAGGGCGGCCGTGCAGGACGAGATCATCATGACAGAAATCCGCACGCGTCGCGTGTTGACACCGAGCGCCCGGGCGCTCGCGCCGCTGCTGCCCGTCGCCATGACCCGCCAGCCGAAAGCGAGGTTGCGATAGGCGATCTGGGCGACGATGAACCCGATCACGAGCCAGACCACCGCGTCCGAAAGCGGCCCGACCGTCCCTGAGCCGAACAGGGTCGTGTAGGTCCCGTTCACGATCGGAACGTCCTGCAACTGCGTGGACATCTGCGCGATGCCGCTGAACAGTTGCATGGTGCCGAGCGTGATCAGGAATGACGGCACGCGCAGACCGACGATCAGGAGGCCGTTGAGCAAACCCGCACCCACGCCTGTCAGAAGCCCGAACGCGATCCCTGCCGGCAACCCAAAATGCCGGAGGCCCAACGCGGTGAAAAGGGCCGACATGGCGACGACCGAGCCGATCGAAAGGTCGATCTCACCAGCCGTCAGCACGAAGACGGCGCCGAATGCCATCAGCGCAATCGGCGTCACCTGGGAGACGATCGAGGTGGCGTTCTGTGCGCTCAGGAAGCCTTTGTCGTGCAGCGTGAGTGCAAAGAAGCCGAAGACGAGCACGAAGCCGAGATAGACCGTGATGTCGGTCCAGCGAAACGCATGGCGGTCGGTCAAGCCGGTCGTTTGCTCTGCCGGTGGCCTGTCAGTCGTCGTGACGGGGTGATCGGTCATCATCTCAGTATCCGAGGCGGAGCACGCCGCCGGTCGGCGCCGGAGCCCAAGCTACTTCCCGAGCGCCTGGATCACTTCGGGCGGCGGCACGGCGTGATAGCTTTGGGCGTAGGCGTCGAGGATGCTGTCCTTGGTCACGGGAATGGCCGGCACCTGGATATAGGCCGGGGCGGCCTTGCCGATGAGCGAGTAGCCGATCTCGGCCACGAGCGACTTGCCGATGGAGTAGGGATCATCGACCGTGAGCGCCTTCACGGCGCCATTCTGAGCAAGCGAAACCGCCACCGTATTCGACAGATCCATCGTGCCGACCGCGATGTCGGTACGGTGGGCGGTGCGGATGGCTTGGAGTACGCCGGCTGCAGGCTCCGCCCAGGGCGCGTAGATGCCTTTCAGCTTCGGGTTTTGCAGGATCATGGCGCTGGCAATCTGAAAGGCGCGCGCCGGATCAGAGAAGCCCTGCGTGGCCGCGATCTTGATTTTGGGAAAATCTTTCTCGATCGTGGTGCGGAAGGCGGCGTCGCGCTGGTTCACCACATAGGCGTTGGCGTCGAAATAGAGGAATCCGATGTCGCCCTCCTCGTTGATCGCTTTGGCAAGACCCTGTGCTGTCTTCTGCCCCATGGCGAACAGATCGTCACCGACCAAGCCGACATAGTCCTTACCCTGCTGAAAACCCGATGGCATGTTGCTGATTAGTGCGAGCTTGACGCCGGCATCGGCAGCCTTCTGCAAGGCGGGCCGCAATTCATCCGGGTTGACCGGCCAGACCACGATGCCGGAGGGCTTCTTGGCCAGCATGGTCCCGACCGCATGGGCCTGGTCGGAAGCACTGTAGTTCGAGTTGCTCAGGCCCGCGACCTCGATGCCGAGCGCCTTCAACTCGTCTTGGGCGCCAAGCGTCACCGCATTGGCCCAGTCGGAACTCGTCTGGAACAGCAGCGCCACGGAATAGTGACTAGCCTGCAACTTCTTCACTTCGTCATCCGTGAAGCTCAGGACGCTTGCTGGTTGGCCTGTTGCGCCGTTCGGTCCAACCGTCGATGTCACCTGGCCTTTCAGGGCGAACTCGCCACCCACCATGCCGTCGGCGGCCTGAGTCATGGAGGCCTTGCCGGCCAGAAGCGTCCCGGCAAGCGCGAGGGCGCGAAGCTGCTTGAGAATGGAACGAGACGAGGTCGTGCGGTGCGCTGTCATCGAATGACCCCCCATGTGATCGATTGCCCGAGCAACCAGCCGGCCGTTCTGCTTCCAACCATCCAAGGCACGACGGGTGCCATGCTGCCGCTCATCCTGCGTGCTTCTTGCCAGCTAGCCACGTCACGAGGTTGATCCAGAGCGGCCCGTAACCGCTCCAACTCACGAAAGCAGGCGGTCCCCAATGAGGGCCGCAGTCGGAGGAGAATATCGCGCTGCGGCCCTGCCCGGGCTCACGGACAGCGATGAACGGGTCGTCGCCGAACCGCGCCAGCACGGTCGCATCCGGTCGCGCCGTCGAGCGGTTATATCCAAGGAACTGCGGCCAGTTCGACAGCCCGGCCAGGACGGGGTGTCCTGTCTCGACGATCGTCGGCGTCACCCCCTGCGGCTGCTCGTTGCGGTCGTCGTAAGCGAAGAACTCGATCGGCAGCACCTCTTCAACGGCGCTGCCCTTGTAGTTGCCCTTCGCCTGGATGCCCTGAAAGGTCAGATAGCCGCCAACCATCAGAAGGCCGCCGCCCCCGATCACAAAGTCGCGGATGAGATGCAGGCGATTGGGCGCGGGCTCCGACCGAATGGAGACCCGGTCGGGCAGCAGCAGCGTGTTGGCTCCGATGTCGCTCAGGATCACAACGTCGAATTTGCCCAGCGCTTCCCGCTCATAAGGGAAGTCGTTCATCGCGACGTGGCTCGGCTGGTAGGTCACCTCGACGCCGCCGGCCCGCATGGCCGCGATCATCTCCGTGCCGCCCTCGTGGTAGGACGACATGTCAAAGGAATCGAACCCTTTCACGTGGACGCTGTGCGTCATCCAGGACTCGCCGGCAAGAAGGACCTTCACGGAGTTCTGCATGGGTTGCGGTGCTCAGGTTGGGTTTCGGAAAAGTTCACCGAGTGGTTCCTTGCACCGATCACCTCCACGGAAGAAGGGATGGATCAAGTTCAAAGCAGGACCGGCTTCCCGCGTTCGCGGGAACGGCCGGAACGGTGTCAAGCACTGGTCAAAGGCTGAGCGCCGCGATGGCCCACGGCCTGTGGCCCCGGCAACCGGCCCGGGCCGCCCGGCGGCGCACAGGAGTCGCGAACGATCAGCTCCGATGCAAGCACGACCCGCTCGGGCGGGAGCATGGGGCTCCGCATGCGCCCTTGGAGGATTCGCACGGCGTGCTCGGCCAGGGCTTCGATGGGCTGCCTCTGCACCGTGAGGCACGGCGAGAAGACGCCGTCCCACGGAAAATCGTCGATGCCGGCCAGAGACACATTCCCGGGACAGGACAGCCCGAAGTCGGCCAACGCCTGCATGGCGCCGATCATCATCTGATTGTTGGAAACGAACAGCGCGGTCGGCCTGTCGGGGCCGAGGAGGAGCGTGCGGCAAAGCTCGCGCGCCCGGTCCTGCCGGAAGTCGGCGTAAACCACATGCGAAGGGTCCAGCTTGAGGTCCGACGCCGCAAGGGCGTCGGCGAAACCCTGCAAGCGGTCGGCTGCGTTGGAGAGATCGCGCGGGCCGGCCAGGATCGCGACGCGCGTGTGGCCCAGTGACAGGATGTAACGCGTCAGATCGTACGCGGCGCGATGATTGTCGATCGAAACGGCATCGAACGGCGCATCGGAGATGATGCGATCGACCATCACGATCGGCTTCCGGAAGGTCGATACGGGCGGCTCGAAATACATCCCAGCCTGCCCGGTCGGACAAAGGATTACGCCATCGACCCGATGCGCGGCCAGGAGTTGCAGCGCCGCCCGCTCTTTTGCGGGGTCGTGATCCGCTTCGCAAAGCAGCACGCTGTATCCGAGTGCCTGGGCCGCCGCCCCGGCCATCCGAACGAATTCCGCAAAGAACGGGTTTGTGATATCGGCGACGACGATCCCGATCAAGTGCGTCGATTGCCTGCGCAGGCTGCGGGCGACGTCGGACGGCGCGTAACCGAGTTCGGCGACAGCTTCGACCACACGCGCCTTCAAGGGTGCGCTTACGAAACTGCTCCCGTTGATCACGGCTGAAACGGTTGCGGTCGAGACGCGTGCGAGACGCGCCACATCCTTGATGGTTGCTGCGCTCAACGAGGATTCCACCGACGCCACAAGCCCGGATCGCCCTCCGAGCGGTCGTGCATCGAGGATCTACGCCACCCAAGCGAGAAAAATCAATCACGGGAACGGTTCCAGGGCGCGCCGACGAGCGCGGCTTACCGGCAGTCGCCCTTGTACTCGTATCGCTGGGCCGCGGCTGTGTCCCCCGCCTTGATCGTGGCAATTTCGGTCAGCATGGTCTTCTCGAGCGACTGACCTTTGAGCAGCTTGGCGGCCGCCTCCATCGCGACTTCGCCTTCCTGCCTGGGATTCTGCGCGATCAGCGCCGAGATGCTCCCATTCCTGAGGGCGTTCACTTCCGCCGTGGCCGCGTCGTAAGCCACCACTTTGACCTTGCCCGTGGCACCGGCTTGCCGCAGGCCGGTCAGCGCGCCGATGGCGCCCTGGTCGTTGGTCGAGAACAGCCCCGCGAGATCCGGATGCGCCGACAAGGTCGAGGTCACGATCTCGGCGGCCCTTTGTGGGTCGTCGCTTTGGTACTGCGGGCCGAGAAGCTGAAGGCCAGGAAATTTCTTCAGCTCCTCCTCGAACCCGGCGGTTCGCGCGTCTTGGGCGGCCGAGCCGGGCGGCTGCGTGATCACCAGCACCTTGCCCTTGCCCCCCAGCAGCGCGTTCATGGCGTCGGCTGCCAGCTTGCCGCCCTGCTCGTTGTCGGTGACGATCTGGGTCTGGACGAAGGACGGATCGCTCACGGTCTGGTCCACCGTCACGACCTTGGTGCCCATGCCAGCCAGTTGCCTCATCGGCGCGATCAGCGCCTTGGTGTCAGTCGGCACGACCACGGCAACGGCGGGCTTGGTGGCCGCGACGGCATTGACGACCGGGATCTGGCTGTCGGCCGCGAACTGATCGGGCGCCGAGACCGTGAGGGTGAGGCCGAGTTCCTTCGCCTTGGCCTCAGCCCCGCAGGCGAGCGCCTGGTAGAACGGGCTCCCCTTCACGCCGAGCACGAGCGCCACGGTGTTGTCGGCGGCGCGCGCTGCCCCCGAAAGGCCCAGGGCGACCAGAAGAACACCGCCGGCGGAGCGTGCCATTGTCATCATCGTATTGATTGCCTCTCCATGAGATTAGCGGTGTTCCCGTGCGCGGCGCTTGAGTTGGTCGATCCACACCGCAAGGATCAGGACGGCCCCGGTCGCGACCGTCTGCCAGAACGGCGGGATGCCGAGGATCACGAAGCCGTTCAGCAGCACGATCGGGATGAACACGCCCACGACGGTGCCGATGATGGACCCGATGCCGCCGAACAGGCTGGTGCCCCCCAGCACCACGGCCGAGATCGTGCCGAGGCTGTCCAGGGCGTGGCCGCCGATCGTCGTGGTGGCGTAGCGCGCGGTGGACATCATGGCGGCCAGCCCCGCCAGGGTGCCGGACAGCGTGTAGATGGCGATCAGCCGGCCGCGGACGTCGATGCCGGCGCGGCGGGCCGCCTCGCGATCGGAGCCGACCGCGAACACGTGCACGCCGAACCGCGTGAGGTGCAGCACGACCGCGCCGACCGCCGCCGCCGCGGCCGCGATCAACACCAACATGGGAATGCCCGCGACCGCGCCGGAGCCGATGCCTTCGACCAGCGTTTCGGGCACCGCCCGCACATCGACGCCGTTGGTGAGGAGTTGGGCGAAGCCGAGCGCCATGCCAAAGGTGCCGAGGGTCACAATGAGGGCGGGGATGCGCGCCACGGCGACCAGGATGCCGTTGATCGCGCCCCAAAAGGCGCCGCTCAGGAGGGCGACGGCCAGCCCGGCCGCCACCACGCCCCAGCCGCCTTGCGTGGTGCCGTAGGTGCTGCCCGGCGCGCCCGACATGTGGAGCATGACCTGAGCCGACGTGATCGAGGCGAAGACCAGCACGGCGCCGACCGACAGATCAATGCCGGCCGCGATGATCACAAAGGTCTGGCCGACGGAAAGCACCAGCAGGATGGCGGCGTTCACGGCCAGCATGGACAGGTTGTAGGTCGAGCCGAACTGCGCGGGCCGCAACAGGCCGAAGACGAGAACGAGCCCGATGAGCAGCAGGACGATCCAGCCGCCGCCGAGCAGGCGTCCCCAGCGTTCCATGGCCGGGTCGGCTTCGCCCTCGGCCTCATGGAACGGCGCCGCCACGGTCATGCGGGCACTCCATGGTCGGCGGTGCCGCTCGTCATCGCCGCCACCAATCGGTTGACGTTGGCGTCGGCGACGTCGAACCGCGCCACGCGGCGGCCGAGGCGCAGCACCTCGACCCGGTCCGCCACCGCGAGTACCTGCGGCATGTTGTGGCTGATGAGCACCACCGCGATGCCTTGGTCGCGAACCCCTCGGATCAGGTCGATCACGCGGCCGGTCTGCACCACGCCCAACGCGGCAGTCGGCTCGTCCATGAAGATGACCTGATCGGCCCACATGGCGGCGCGGGCGATGGCAACCGACTGGCGCTGGCCGCCGGAAAGGGACGAAACGGGCACGTGCGCCGAGCGCAGGCGCACGCCGAGGCGGGCGAACTGCTCGGCCGCTTTCCGCCGCATGCTCGGCCTGTCAACGAAGCCGAGCCGGCCGAGAACGCCGGGCCGCAACTCCTCGCGTCCGAGGAAAAGGTTCTCAAACGGCGTGAGTTCGGAGGCGAGGGCAAGATCCTGGTAGATGGTGGCGATCCCCCGCGCCTGAGCGGCCGCGGGCGAGGCGAAGGCGACGGACTGCCCGCCCAGCAGGATCTGTCCTTCATCCGGACGGTCGGCGCCGGACAGGATCTTGACCAGCGTTGACTTGCCGGCGCCGTTGTCGCCGATCAGGGCGCAGATTTCGCCCGGGAAGACCGAAAAATCCGCGCCGTCGAGCGCCCGAACGTTGCCGAACCGGCGCTTGATCCCACGGGCCTCAAGAAGCGGCGGCGGCGTCATGGGCGCGGCGCCACGCCGGCCCGGCGGAGGTGGTTGCCAAAGGCGTGGCACACGCCGTAACCCGCGGCGCTCAGCGCGGCCCAATGCCGGAAGGCCGCCTCGGCGTCGGCGAACCGCCAGGTCTCGACGGTCTCGAAATCGTGCTGTCCGCGCACGTGGAAGCGGCCGTGGCACACGCCGCCGTTTCTCGCGGAGCTGTCGTGCACGGCTTTCCAGGCCGCCAGCTTCTCGCGCTTCACGCTCTCGTCGAGACCGTACCAGTGCGGCCGGGGGCGGGCGTAGTGGATCCAGATGCAATCGCCCATGGGAACCTCAGTCCGCCGCGACCAGCTCGGCGAGTGGCCGGCGCCGTCCGACGACATGACGCGATGTGGTGAACTTGAAATCCGCGGCGGCCTCGTGGCCCCGCATGGCCAGGTCGATGGCTGCGAGGGACGGCGCTTCCCAGATGCCGATGTGATGCCAGGAACTGGCCCAGTCGAGTCGGTGCCGCCCCGCAATGCCGATGCCGAGCGCCACGTCGCCCTTGAAGGCGATGTCGCATTCCGCGTCGTACTCGCGCCGTTCGGGACCCGTCGCGGCCGCCCAGGCGTCGTTCCATTCCCAAAAGGCGAGAAAGCCCCATTCGTGCCGGGCCGCGTCGTCCAGGCCGCCTACGGTCGCGAATTCACGTGGGCCGAGCAGCCACTCGGTGGCGAAGCGGCGGGACCAGCCTGCCCGCTCGAGCCGCACCGTCCCGGCCAGCGCCCCGGACAGGCTGGGTGCCTCGAACGCGCCGGCAACGTCAACTGCGTGGGCAAAGCCGGTGTCAAAGGCCGCAGGCTCGGCGGCGTCCTCGGGGTCGAACATGGCGCGCACCGACAGCCGCCAGCCTTCCGCCTGCAGGGCGCGGAACTCGGCAGCGATCGCCTCCCGTTCGGGCGGCCCGAACGCGCCGGCGGGCACGGGCTGCCGCTTGGCCAGGAACGCCACCACGCAGCGGCCAGAAGGCTCGGCAGCCGCGAAAACGTCGGTGGCTTCGGTCAGCAGCGTCATTGCGCGTCCCGCACCTTGCGGACCGCGGCCATGAGCTGCTCGACCCGGCGGGGATCGACCGGATTCCACCAGCGGCCGTCCTTCTTCAGCCATTGTCCCACAATGGCGCCGTCTGCCGAGGCAAACAGGGCCGGCACCTGGTCGGCCGAAAGGCCGGAACCGACGATCACGGGCAGGTTCGTGCCGCTGCGGACGTCATCGACCTCGCGCGGCTCGGTTGGAGATCCCGTGCGGGTTCCCGAAGCGATCAGGACATCGGCGTCGAACCATTCGGCGTCGGTCGCCTGTTCGGCGATGCTGCGGTCGGCCGTGATCGCATGGGCGCCGAACTTGACATGGACATCGGCGAAGATCGCGACCTCCTCGGCCCGGATGCGCGAGCGGTAGCGCATGGCTTCCGGGGCCGGTCCGTTGAGGATGCCCTCGTTGGCCACATAGGCATTGACCCACTGGTTGGCCCGCACCCAACCGGCCCCCACCGCCTTGGCGATGCCGAGCGCCGGAAGCACGCCGTTGGCCACGCAGGTGATGCCGATGGGGGTGTCCACGACAGCCCGCACCGCGAGGCAGGCCGCGGTTAGCGCCGCCACCGTCTCGGGTCCGATGTGCTCGGGACGGGAGAACGGCATATCGCTTGCGTTTTCGAGGATGATGCCATCCACCCCGCCTTCCGACAGCGTGCGCGCGTCGGCTGCGGCGGCGGCGAAGACGTCGCTGACCGGTTGGCCCGAATAGCGCGGCGCTCCCGGAAGCGGCTGCAGGTGGATCACGCCGATGATGGGCTTCCTGACCGGAAACAAGGCTTCCAGCACGTTCCGCTTGGGGGGAAGGACTTGAGGTTTGACCATCGTGGACGCTGTTCCTTTGCAGCCCAGGCGCCTGCTGCCCGTTGTTATTGCCCGGCAAGATCAATGCTGAAGCGGTAGCGGTCGGCCCTGTAGTGCATCACCGCATACTCGATGGGCGCGCCGTCCGCCGCGTGCGAGCGGCGCCGGGCCACCAGCACGGGGGCGCCCGGCGTGATGCTGAGCCTGCGGGCCATGGTGCCGTCGGCGGTCGCGGCTTCAATGAATTCCTGGGCGCCGGCGATCTGGACCCCGCATTGGACGCTCAGCCACTGATAAAGCGAGCCAGCGTCGAGGTCCTCAGGCGTGGGCCCAGGATTCTCGCCGAGAGCTGAAGGGGCAAGCCAGGACTCTGACATGCCCATTGGCTCGTCGTCGGCCAGCAAGAGCCTGCGTATGAAGAACACCGTAGTGCCGAGGCTCAATCCAAGCGCGTCTGCCGCTTCGGCCGGCAGCGGCGCCGGCGCGGCGCTGAAGGTGGCGTAGGAGGCCTTGAGCCCACGGCGGCGCATGTCTTCGGCAAAGCTCGCCAGTTGGTTGACCGGCTGCTCGACCTTGCGCTGCAGCACGATCGACCCTCGGCCGGACTGCCTGAAGATCAGCCCTTCTTGCCGCAGCCGGTCGAGCGAGGCGCGCGCCGTCGTGCGGCTCACCCCGAAAGCGAAGCCGATCTGCGCTTCAGACGGCAGCGCATCGTCAGGCCGAAACTCGCCGGCCCTGATCGAGGCGCGCAGCCGCTCCGCAATCTGGAACCAGAGAGGCATCGGCCCGGGGGATAGAAGATCATCGTTCCACCGCATAAGTCCCATCGTAGGAACGTCATGACAGGTCTGTCGAGAGCGTCTTTTTTGCTTGACCGCGAAAGATCCCACCAAACGGGGCGAATGGCCCATTTTCCCGACATAGAGATGTTTCTGAGCGCCGGTCCCTTGCGGGTCACCCGGGTTTCTGAAACGATTAGCTGGACGTTGCAGCCGCCGTGTCTTGCTCAGTCCTCCAATCAGGAGCGATCAATGTCGAAGTCACGTATTCGCTCAGCCGGTGTTCTGGCCTGCCTCGTCGCCACGCTCGGATTTGTTGGTCCGGCTGACGCCGCCGAGACATCCGTCGCGCTCATCCTCGGCGTGAAGGGCAGCCCCTTCGACGATGCGCTCGCCTGCGGGGCGCTCGAGGCGGCTAACAAGCTTGGCTTGACCATCGCGCTTTTCGCCCCCGACCATTTCACGGCGGAGTCGCAGGCGCCCGTCATCGATGCCGTGACGGCGCGACAGCCGACCATCACGATCATCTCACCTGCCGACAGCCACGGCGTGACCCGGCCGCTGAAGCGGATGGCGGAACGCGGCACCAAGCTGGTCACGGTGGACACCACCATCAGCGATCCCTCGTTCGTGGCGACCCAGGTCGTGACCTCGAACATCGAGGGCGGCCAGATGGCAGCGGACGCCATGATCGAGGCCATCGGCGGCAAGGGCACGGTGATGGTGATCACCAATCCGCCCGGCTCGACCGCGCAAGACGAGCGCGCCAAAGGGTTCGAGGATGCGATCAAGAGGGTGCCCGGAGTCACCTATCTCGGGGCGCAGTACCAAAATGACGATCCGCAGAAGGCGGCCGAGATCGTGACCTCCTCGCTGTCGGCGCATCCGGACCTCGCGGGCATCTTCTCGACCAACGACCAGGGTGCCATCGGGGCCGTCACCGGGTTGCGCCAAGCGCGCGCGGTCGGCCGGGTGAAGCTCGTCGCCTATGACTCGGCAGCGGCCGAAGTCGCGGCACTCAAGAACCGCCAGATCTCGGTTCTGATCGCGCAAGACCCCAAGCGCGAAGGCGAGATGTCGGTCGAGATCGCCAAGAAGCTGCTCGATGGCCATCCGGTCGACAAGGAGGTCAGGGCTGATACCGTTGTGATCAAGGCGACCGAGACCGCCAAGGCTGACCGCTATGAATACAAGAGCGATTGCAGCCTCAGCTATTGAGCGCGACCGACCAGGCCGGCGGACCCGACATGACGACCACGACACCCGACCTCGTCAAGGCTTACATCGACCGCGACGCCCTCGGGCTTGCCGAACTGGTGCGCGGCAAGGGCGTGACCTCGACAGAACTGACCGAGGTGGCCATCAGCCTGATCGAGGACCTCGACCCCAGGCTGAATGCCATCGTGGTTCGCTCGTTCGAGGCAGCAAGGGCGCGCGCCAAAGAGGCGCCGGGTGAGGGTCCGTTCGCGGGCGTGCCGTACCTGCTCAAGAACATCGGCTCGGAATGCGAAGGCTTGCCGATGACGGCCGGCCTCGAATACCGAAAGAACTACGTCAGCGCCGCCGACACGGAGATGGTGCGCAGGATCAAGGCCTCGGGCCTGACCATCCTGGGACGCACCAACGTGCCGGAGAACGGATGGTGCATCGCCACCGAGCCGCGCTATCACGGCCCGACGCTCAATCCATGGAATCCGGGCGTCACGCCCGGCGGATCGAGCGGCGGCGCCGCGGCGGCCGTCGCGTCCCGCGTGGTGCCGATGGCGGAAGGCACCGATGGCGGCGGCTCGATCCGAGTGCCGGCTTCATGCTGCGGCCTCGTCGGGCTGAAGCCGTCGCGCGGACGCATCACCTACGGGCCGGACACCGTCGATATTTGGTTCGGCAGCGTATATTTCTTCGCCCTGACCCGCACTGTGCGGGACACGGCCGCATTCCTCGACGCCACCGCTGGCAACCTGGTGGGCGATCCCTACACGCCGCCAAGGCCCGACCGGGGCTGGCTGGCGGCGCTTGCCGACACCCCCAAGCGGCTGAAGATCGGCTTCACGCTTACGTCGCCCTGGGGGCCGGCTTTCGCGCCCGAGGTGACCGGGGCCGTGAGAAGCACCGCGGTGCTTCTCGAACAACTCGGACATCGTGTTGAGGCGCCCCCGTTCTCAAGCGACCTCGAAGCGCCCTGGTTCGAGTACAACAAGATGAACGCGGTTCAGACCGTGCTTGACTTCGACCAATTGGCTGAGGTGGTGGGTCGGCCTGTCCGGGACACCGATCTCAACGCCTTCAATTGGGCGCTTCTGGAGCGTGGCCGTTCGCTCTCGGCAACCGAGCATGCGGCCGCCATCAATGTCATGCGCAAGGCGAACCAGCAGATCCAGGCCGAACTGCAGCCATACGATATGTTCCTGACCCCCACCCTCACGCAGCCGCCGCGCCCCGTCGGCTATTGGGACATGAACGATCCGGACGTCGACCGCTACAATGCGAAGTGGACCGACGCGGCCTTCATGTTCGCCTTCAACGTCTCGGGCCTCCCGGCGCTCTCACTTCCGGCCGCCTGGACCAGCGGGGATGTGCCGATTGGCGTTCAGTTCGTCGGCCGATACGGCGATGAGGCGACGATCCTGTGCCTCGCCGCGCAGGTCGAGGCGGCCCGACCCTGGATCGGTCGCCGCCCAGGCGTCTGTGCGCATCCGTGATGCTTCCGGTTGCGCCGACATGCCGCCGGATTCGATCGCGCCGCTTCGCCTGTGGTCCGAGGTGATTGCAACGAGGCCCATCCATCAAACAACAGGCGGAGGTTGGTCATGTTAAGGCGGTTTGGTTTCGCATTCGCCGTTGCGGCGCTCGCCGCATCGACGCCGGCCTGGGCCGAGGACAAGCAGCCCGTGACGCAGAAAACCTGTACGGAACTCCTGTCCTTCTACAAATCCCTGCCGTTTACCGAGGTTCTCCCTATCGCCGAGGGCCCGGTCAGCGTCCCCGGCAAGTCAGGCGATCTGACGATCGGCTTCTCGCAGACCGCGTTCAATCATCCCTGGCGCGTCGCCATGCTGGCGGCGCTTCAAGCCGAGACCTGCCGTCATCCCAACATTAAGCTGGTCGTGCTCGACGGCAATGTCGATGTTGCCAAGCAGAGCAACGATGTGCGGGATCTCCTCGCGCGCGGCGTCGATGCGGTGCTGCTGAGTCCCGTGGAATCCGCGGCTCTCGTTCCCGCAGCCCGCGCCGTGATGGCCGCCAACGTCCCATTGATCGTGATGGATCGCGACGTGCCGACCGACAAGACGCTGTTCATCGGGCAAAGCAACGTCACCATGGGCGAGGGCGTGGCCGAGAAGATGGCCAAGGATCTCGGCGGCCAGGGCAACATCGTGGTGATCACCGGCCTCAAGGGCTCGTCTCCGGCGGTTGACCGGGATCAGGGCATGAAGAACGTGCTCGCCAAGTATCCCGGCATCAAGGTTTTGGCGACCGGTGACGGCCAGTGGATCCGCGATCCGGCCGTGCCGATCATGGAAGATTTCCTGACCGCCTATCCGAAGATCGACGCCGTCTTCTCCCATGCCGAGGAGTCGTCATGGGGCGCGCAACTCGCCGTCGCGCGGGCCAACCGCTGCAAGGACGGAATCAGACAATACACGTTCGACGGGTCGAACGCCGGCTTCAAGGCCGTGAAGGCGGGCGCGTTTCAGGCAGACGGCAACTACACGCCCTTCATCGCCGACATCGGCCTGCGCGCAGCGCTCCACAAGCTGATGAAAAAGCCGATCCCCGGCGAGGCGTCTTACAAGTTCCCCGGACGCCAGCTTGTGCTGCCTGACAGCCCAACCGTGGTGGCAGGCAACGCCGACCAGTGGATCGGGCGTGGCTGGGGCGACTTCGAGCCGACGCCGGACCCTTGCAAGAAATAAGGCCCGGCATCCGTGAGGCCCACTCCCGACGATGACGACCCCAATGTGCTTCTCCGCGCCAAGGGGGTGGGAAAATCGTTCGTGGGCAACATGGTGCTGTCAAACGTCGACCTGGCCGTTCGGGTCGGCGAGGTCCACGCCATCGTGGGGGAGAACGGGGCGGGAAAGTCCACCCTGATCAAGATCCTGGGTGGCGTGCACCAGCCCGACGCGGGCGAGGTGAGCGTCGGCGGAGTTCCGCGCCGCTTGCGCTCCCCGCGCGATGCGCTGGTGGCCGGCATCGTGGTGATCCACCAGGAACTGTCGCTCGCGCCCGACCTCTCGGCCGAGGAGAACATCTTTCTCGGCCGGTTTCCCTGCACGGTGCTCGGCACCGTGGACCGGCGCGCCATGCGAACGCGCGCCGCCGCGCTGTTCGACCAACTCGCCGTCGCGATCGACCCGGACCGCCCGGTTGGAACCCTGAGCATCGCGCAACAGCAGATGGTCGAGATCGCCAAGGCCATTTCGGTCGAGCCCCGGGTCCTGGTGCTCGACGAGCCCACTGCCGTGCTTGACGAGCAGCGCGTCGCCACGCTGTTCGGCACGGTACAGCGGCTGCGCAGCCAGGGGCTAGGCATAGTCTTCATCTCTCATCACCTCGAGGAAGTCTTGCGCATCGCGGATCGGGTCACCGTGCTGCGAGACGGGCGTGTCGCGGGCAGCGCACGGGTCGCCGAGATCGATCAGGACTGGCTCGTCGGTTGCATGATCGGCCGCGATTTCCCGGCCCATTCGCCCCACCTCTGCCGATTTGGTCGCTCTGCCCTTCAGGTGGACGGCCTGACAGTGCCGGGCGAGTTCACGGATGTCAGCCTCACGGTCAGAGAAGGCGAGATCGTGGGGCTGGCCGGCCTCGTCGGTGCGGGCCGCTCCGAAGTCGCGCGCGCGGTCGTCGGCTTGAGCCGTCCCAGCGCCGGCAGCATCACGCTCTTCGGCAAGCCGGTGACGATCCGCAGTCCGAATGCCGCGGCCCGCCTCGGGATCGCTTACGTGACCGAGGACCGCAAGGCGCAGGGGCTGCTGCCCAACCGTCCCGTCCGGGAGAATGCCACGATCTCGAACCTGCGCCGCTTCGCGAAAGCAGGTATCCTCAGCCTTTCCGCCGAAGCCAAGCACGTGCGGGATCTGGTCAAGGGTCTCGATGTCCGGCTCGCCGGGCCCGGCGTCGAGATCCGCACGCTGAGCGGAGGCAACCAGCAGAAGGTGCTGATCGGCCGCGCCCTCACGGTCGGCCCCCGCATCCTCATCCTCGACGAGCCGACGCGCGGCGTCGATATCGGGGCCAAGCAGGAGATCTATCGCCTGATTGAGCGGCTCGTCTCCGAGGGCATGGCGGTTCTCCTCATCTCGTCCGAGATGGAAGAGATACTGCGGCTTCCTGACCGGGTCGTGGTTCTGCGGCGCGGTCGGGTCGCTGCGACCCTCGCGCGCGCCGAGGCCACGGAACGCACCATCATGAAGGCTGCTGCCCTTGCCGCCTGACGCGCTCACGGCGTCGAGGTCCCGCCGCCACATCGCGACGCTCACGCGCGGGTGGCAGCGTGTTGGGGTTCTGGCTGCCTTGGTGCTGCTCGTCATCATGGCTTCGTTGCTGTCACCGCGCTTCTTCACGGTGCCGAACCTGCTCAATGTCCTGCGCCAGGTCTCGATCGTCGGGGTTCTGGCGACCGGGATGACCTTCGTGATCCTGACGCGCGGGATCGACCTTTCGGTCGGCTCGCTGCTGGGCGTGGCAGTGGTGCTCTTCGCCGGCTCGATGGACAGCCGTGGCACGGCGGTCGCGCTCCCGCTCGGCCTTGGCGCGGCCGCCCTGGCCGGCCTCGTCAACGGCATCGGCATCGCCTATGCGGGTTTGCCGGCCTTCATCATGACGCTCGGCATGTTGTCCTTCGCGCGCGGCCTCGCCTTCATCTACACGGGCGGCACGCCCATCCCGATCCTCAACGAGGACTTTTACGTCCTCGGGAACGGCTACCTTCTCGGCGTCCCGATCCCTGCCTTGGTCCTGCTCGTCGCCCTCATCGTGAGCGGCTTCCTCCTGGGGCTGACGCCGTTCGGCCGCTCCGTTTACGCGATCGGCTCGAACGAGGAGGCCGCGCGCCTTTCGGGCGTTCCGGTGCGGCTTTACAAGACGATCGTCTATGCGATCTCGGGCCTGATGTCGGGGCTGGCCGGCCTGCTCTATACCTCCCAGCTCAGCATCGGCACGCCGATTGCCGGCCAGGGCTACGAGCTCGACGCCATCGCGGCCGTGGTAGTGGGGGGAACCTCGCTGTTCGGCGGCAAGGGGTCGGTCGCCGGCACGTTCCTTGGCACGCTGATCATCGGCGTGCTGGCCAACATCCTGAACCTGACGGGTGTTGATCCATTCGTGCAGCAGCTATTCAAAGGCGCGTTGATCGTTGTTGCCGTGTTCATCATGAGCCGCCGGACATGAGCGGCCTCGACGGCCTGCGCCCCACGCTGCACGCCCTGCGTGACGACGTGGAACGGCACATCACGCGCGAGCGCGTGCGCCGCTACCTTTCGATCTTGGCCGACACGCCCGCGCCTTCCACGCTGGCTGGCCCCATGCGGGTGCCGGCGCTCCGGCGCCTGCTCGAAGAGGACGGCGCGCTCGGAACCGGCCGCCTCCACTTCCACGCGGATTTCGGCCGAACTGGCAGCTCCGTGATCCTCACGGGATCGCCGGGGGCCAGCAAGCCGCTCTGGTATTTCGCCCACCTCGACACGATCAGCTACCTGGTCCAGCCAAGAGACGGCGGATGCTACCCGCTCGTGCCGTTCTGCGCCCATATGATTGCGGACGGCATGCGGCGCGCTCAGGCCTACCGATACGACGTCTTGCGGAACGCCGTTGCGGTCGTGGCTGACGGACAACTTGAGTCTTATGCCGGTGCGCCCTTCTTTCGGCCGGATGCCTCGGCCCCGCCGTTGCGGCCGGGCGACCGCATCGTCATGGTCTCGTCTTATCGCGAGGACCCGGCCTCAGGGTTGTTCACCGGGCCGATGGACAACGCGGGCGGAGTCGCGGCCCTGGCGATCGCGGCGCCGGTTTTGGGTCATGCGGGGGTCGAAGCCATGCTGGCCTTTCCGGACGAGGAGGAAGGGCCGGTCGCTCCCGGCAATCAGATGATGGGGCGCGGCAGCAGCCGGCTCGTGAACCTCCTGCCCGTCCCGGAACTGGCAATCGTCGCCGATGTCCAGCAGGGCGGGGGAGACCCTGATGCGGACGCCCGGGGCGGCGTCGTGAACTCAACGAGGCTCGGGGCCGGAGCCGTGCTGGCGGAGTACTCGAGTTTCGCGCGCGGCGCCGTGACCCCACCCGACCTTTATGCCCTTGCCCGGCACGCGGCGGGGCTGCTCAGCGAGCTTGATGTTCGCGTCCAGGAGTCCAACAACGCGTATTCGTCCCGCAGCGACGATGTCAGCGTGATGCTGAAGACGCCGAACATCCTGCTGCTCGGCTTTCCCGGCTTCAACCGTCACTTCGATCGCGGCGAGCCGCGCGCGCACCTCGACGACGTGGTTCAACTCGCCAAGACGCTGGTCTACATGGCGACGCTGCGGCCCTGGTTCACGGCGCGTCGCCGCGCGCTGCTCGGCGGCGACCCATGATGGACGTGGTCACGATCGGCTGGCTCACGATGGACGACATCGTGCTGACGGACCATCGCTGCCGGCCCAACGTGCTCGGCGGCGGCGCGCTTTACTCGGCCATCGGCGCTTCGATCTGGGCCGCGACGGTCGGAGTTCACTCGGTGACCGGCCGCCCGTTCCTCGACAGGGTTCGCGACGCCATTAAGCGGCGGGGACTGGACACGGAGGGGATCGGCGCCATCGCGGGCAATGGGCTGCAGCTCTGGCTGCTCCACGAAACGGCGGCTGACAAGCAGCAGGTCCCCAAGCTCACCTCCTCCAGCGCGGATGAAATGGATCGGGGACGCGGCCCCATGCCGGCCGCCTACGCGGAAGCCCGCGGCTTCCACATCGCGCCGCAAAGCCCGGCCGGCTCGATCGAGAATGCGCGCCGCCTTGGCGCGTTGCCGGGCAAGCCGATCGTCACGCTTGATCTCCTGTCCGACGAGTTCATCGACCGCCGTCTCTACGCCGACCCCGGTTTCCTCGCCAACGTGACGGCCTTTTTGCCGAGCGAGGCCGAGGTAGCCCGGATCTGGAAGCCGACCGATCTGCACGCTTGGCTGCGCGCACTGGCATCGGCCCACGCCTGCCACGTGGGCGTCAAGCTCGGCGAGCAAGGCTCGATTGTCTGCGACGCACGATCCGGCGCGTTGACCCGCGTCCCCGCCTTTCCGGCGCAGGTGATCGACACCACGGGTGCGGGTGATGGCTATTGCGGCGGCTTTCTGGCTGGCCTTGTAGCAGGCCGACCGCTTGCCGAATGCGCTGCCATGGGGACAGTCTCGGCCTCCTACGTGATCGAAGCTTGTGGCGCACTTGAAACAGAGCGCCCCGATCCTGTCGAGCGGGATGGGCGGCTGCGGGCCGTGCTGGACGGCATCTCGACGGCCGCCTGACCTTTTAGCCATCTCGTGAACGTCCGACCCGCTATCGCCAGCGTGCCGAGAAACGGTCGATGAGCAGGACGCCGATGAGCAGGGCGCCGATGATCCCGACCTGCCAGACGCTGTTCACGTTGAGCTGCAACAAGCCTGTCTGCAGCGTGACGAGCAGCAGCACGGCGGCCAGCACGCCGGCGACGCCGCCCTTGCCGCCGAAGATGCCGATCCCGCCGAGCATGGCGGCCGTGAGCGAGGTCAGTTCGAGGTTCTGGCCGATGTTCGGGCGCCCGCTGCCGAGCCAGGCCAGCGAGACGAGGGCGGCCGTCCCGGCAAGAGCTCCGCTGACCGTGTAGGCAATCCGTCGGACGCGGTCGACCGGAATGCCGACAAGCCGCGCCGACCGCTCATTGTGGCCGAGCGCGTAAACCCAGCGGCCCCAGGATGTCGCAGTTAGCAACACGCCACTTACGACGAACGCCGGCAGCGCGACGGTGAGAAAGGGCAGTGGAACGCCTCCCAGCACGCCGCGACCCCACGGGATCAGCCAGGTTGGCACGCCGCTCAGGGCCGCGCCATTGGTCAAGGCCACTGCCAGCCCCGAATAGGCGTAGAACGTTGCCAGCGTCGCGATCAGGGGCAGGACCCGGAGCCGCGTCACGGCCGCGCCGTTGAGGGCGCCAAGCGCAGTCCCGATCAGCAGGCAGGCCGGGGGCACGAGCCAAGGCGGCATACCGGCCCGTGCGGCCAGCAGGGCGCCGACCGCGGTCAATGAGGCGATGCCGCCGACCGAAAGGTCGATGCCGGCGCCGCCGCACAGCACGACGAGGCTCTGGCCGAGTGCCACGAGCGCCAGCAGGGTGGAGAATTGCAGCACGGTCGTGACGGTCGCAAGCGTGAAGGCGCCCGGCTTCAAGCCGAGCAGGCCGGCGACGACGATGATCCAAAGGGCGCCCAAGATGCCCAGCGTGGGCGATCGGCCCGGCCTCAGCAGAGCCCTCACGTCCGTGTCGCCCATCGTGGCAGGGCCAATCGTCCCTGCACGGCCTCAAAGCCGACCACCGCGAGCAGCAGCCCGCCCGTCACCACCGATTGCCAAAGGGAGGGCACGCCCACGAGCAGAAAGCCGTTCTGCACCAGCCGCAGCAGGATCACGCCGAGCGCAGTCCCGAGCAGGCTGCAGGACCCGCCGGTCACGCTCGTTCCGCCAAGCACCGCAGCCGCCACCGCCTCCAGCGCCAGGGTTCCGCCAACCGTCGTGGCCACGTTGCGATATGTGGCGACGTAGAACGCAGCCGCCAGCCCGCACAGGGTCCCGTTGAGCACGAACGTGACGAATCGCGTGCGTTTGACCGCGACGCCCGAGAGGCGGGCACGCTCCTCGGCGTTGCCGATGCTGAGGAGGTGCACCCCGTAGGGCATACGGCGAAGCGCCATCCAGATCAGGCCGTAGGCCACGCCGATCACAATAAGCGTCAACGGGATGCCGGCCGGCCGGGCGCCGAGGAGATCGGTCAAGCCGCTCGGAAGACCGGACAGCCAGGAGCCGCCGAGCACGAGAAAGATAGCGGCCCGGTAAACGCCCAGCAAACCCAGCGTTCCCACGATCGCGGGAACCCCGCCGATCACGACGACGGAGGCCGTGACAAACCCCAGCGCCCCGCCGGCCAGCGGCCCCGCAAGCCCGGCCGGAAGCGGCGGCCAGCCGGCCAGCAGAAGGCGGCCGACCGCGATGGCCGCGAGACCCATCACCATGCCGACCGAGACATCGATGCCGCCCATGGCGAGCAGCAGCGTCATTCCAAGGCCGACAAGCATCAACTCATTGCTGTTGCGCAGCACTGTGAGAAGGTTGTCGGCTGTGGCGAAATTGGGCGACACGACAGCGAACACCATCGCTGCGAGCAGGCAGGCAAGAAGCAGGACTAATTCGCGCGTTCCAATGCCCAGCACCGGAAAACCCGGTGGCAAAGCCGGTCAGAACCTGTACTTGTCGACGTTCTCGGCCGTGAACACCGTCGGTTCACCAAGCAGCAGCACGCCCGTCGCTTGGTCGTAGCTCACCGGGTGCGGCAGGCCCGGTACCATGGTGCTGGCCTCGAACGCCTTGCCGTCGATGAGTTGCTTGCCGGCCCACACGGTCAGGTAGCCGAGTTCTGATGGGTCCCACAGCACGCTGAACCCGAAGGCGCCGCTCTTGAGGTAGTTCCGCGCGGTGTTGGGGCTGCAATAGCCGGTGCCGACGACCTTGCCGATCTTGCCCGCGGTCTCGATCGCCTGCGCGACGCCCGGGCAGGTCGTCGAGGCGACGCCGATCAGGGCCTTGAGGTCAGGATTGGCCGTCATGAGGTCGCCGGCGATCTGCGCGGCCCGTTCCGCCGTGCCGCCAGAAAACTGGGGGGCGAGCAAGGTGAGCTTCGGGTATTTGTCTTTGGCGCGCTGCTGCATGAAGCCGATCCAGGCGTTCAGGTTGGACGCCGTCGCCTCGCCCGACACGATGCCGACCTTGGCGTCGGCTCCGACGCGCTTGACGAGTTCATCGACGATCGCGAAGCCGAGCCCTTCGTCGGTGGCTTGGGCCACATAAACGGCCCGGCCGGATTTCGGCGCATCGCTGTCGGCGGTAAAAAGCTTCACCCCCTTGGCCTTGGCGGCCTCGACGACCGGCGCGATGCTCGAGGCATCCAGCACGCTGACCGACACGGCGCCAACGCCTTGGTCGACGAGGTTCTGAACGATCTGTAGCTGGTCGATCGGGTTCGTATCGACCGGCCCGGAGTAGATTAACTTCACCCCCAATGCGTCTGCGGCCTTCTTGCCCCCCGCTTCCATGGCGTCGAAGTATGGAATGCCCACGAGCTGCGGCACGAAGGCGACGCTGTTGCGTTCGTCGGCAGCGCGGACCGGAAGCGAAGCGACCGTTAGCAGGGCGGTGCCCGCCAGCAGAGAACCGAGGCACTTCGACATCATTGATTTGGTCTCTCCTCAGAGCGGCGCGCTTCGGTCATGCGGTGATCTCGAGGGCCCGCGCGTCGGGATGGGCGCCCGTGATCAGGGAAACGATCTCTTCGGGAGTCGTGTCGTCGCGCCGCCGCTCGGCAATCTTCCGTCCCCGGCGGAACACCGCCATGCGGTCGGCGACCTCGAACACGTCGAGGAGGTTGTGGGAGATGAGCACCACCGCACAGCCGCGTTCGGCGAGGCGGCGCACGAGGCTGAGAACCTTGCGGGTTTCGGCCACAGCCAGGGCGGCCGTCGGCTCGTCCATGATGACGAGGCGCGCTTCGAGATTGAGGGCGCGGCAGATCGCGACGGCCTGTCGCTGGCCCCCGGACAGGCTGCCGACTGGGGCATCCGGGTCTGCGACGTGGGCGTCAAGCTCGTGAAGGAGCGCAGCGACCCGGGCCCTCATCACGCTCCGCCGCAGAAAGGGCAGCCCCGCCACCCGGATCACCAACTCGCGGCCGAGAAACACGTTCTCGGCGATCGACAGGTTTTCCGAAAGAGCAAGCTCCTGGAAGATTGTGGCGATGCCGTGATCGGTTGCGTCCTGCGGCGTCGCGAACGTCACGGGCATGCCGTCGAGCAGAAGCTCGCCGCCGCTCGGCTCATGAGCGCCTGCCACGATCTTGATGAAGGTGGACTTGCCCGCCCCGTTGTCGCCCAGTAGGGCCAGCACCTCGCCGGCCCTTATGTCGAGGTCGATCCCGGACAAGGCCGTGAGCGCGCCAAACCGCTTCGAGATGCCGCGGGCGGCAAGGAATGGAGGTACGACGGCGGGTGCCAGCATCAGCCCGCTGGCCCGAACGGTGCGTGGTGGACATCACCTTTGAGGTCAGCTCTTGTCGTACTCCGAGGTGGCGGGCACATCATGCGACCAGGGTTGCAAAACGGGCGCTGAGCAGGGATTTGCCAGGTCGACATGCACTGTGCACGAGCCGGGAGAAACCGAGGTAAACAGGCAACTTGTCTTGCGAGATGCCCCGGTGTGGGCGGAGCCAAAAGCGCAGTAACGACCATAGCCCTTCTACTGTGTTGACATGGACCATGCAAAACCCGTCCCTGTTCCTCGTCATGGGCGTAATCGTTACGCCCATGGCAGACGATCCTGTGCCGGCAGCCTCAAGCGGGTAGGAGGGCGAAGGTGGCGTGCTCGTCGGTGTGGACGAGGGTATCTCTCGCGGCTGCCGCCTCAATAATCGGCTTGATCGTCCTCTGCGGCGCATTGGCCAGCGTGCGCAATATGATCTGTCCACTGCGCTAGATCAGGCTGAGAACAGGTGGGCTGTCCTTTTTCACGCCTCGGCACGCCTGCCAGCTTGTGACACCATCTGAGCTGCTCCTTGTTGTCAACAGTTGCCGACTGTCCTCTGCCCTACAGACGATTGAGACGCCTCGCAAGCGGACGGCATCCGCTGACCGGGGTGACGAACATGACAGCAAAGACGACGACGAACACGGATGCAGCGGGTCCTGGCTGGGGCGAGCGCATGTCGCGGCAACCCAAGCGCGACGCGGTGCTGCGCCTGCTACGGGGCGAGGACCTGGAGTGGGTATCACACAGCCTCGGCGTGACGGCGACGACGTTTTCGCGCTGGCGCTACGCCTTTCTGGCGACAGGCGAGGCGAGCTTGGCCATGCCGCACAAACACTTTGCGTTTCGCCGCGCCCATCGATGGTGAGGTGTTGGAAAGCGAGACGCTGAAAGCCGTGCCGCTCGATAAGCCAGGCCGCGTTCCGGGACGCCTGACGGCTTCCAGCCGCCCGTCGCTATCCGCGCCGAGCAGCTTCCAGCTGCGGCGGTGGCCACGTAGGCCTCGAACCGATGTCTCAGCAACCGCGGGCTGTACAGGAACGAGATCCCGTTCCCGGTACAAACGGTCTGCTCGGCGACCGCACGCCGCCCGATGCGCCGTTGCACGTGGACGATGTCCAGGCCGCGCCGCCGCGCGCCGATCCCGCCCCAAGCCCTGGATCACACGGCTTGACCGGAGCCGTCGAGGGCATCGTCGCTTCGCTTACGTCGACGCCGATCCGCGTCCACGCCGGGCCGCCCGCAGTAGCGGGCCTCTGAACTGACAGCGTGAGCCGGCACAACCGCGGGCCGTGTCGGAAGTGGGCGATCCGGTGTCTGCTCGGCAGTGTGCAGGCAAAAACGACTAAAATCCCGCAGCAGGACGGCAAAGGGGCAGTTCTACGGCCAATGCCGTCGAACCGTGGGCTGAGGCGACTTGGCCCTGTGACACGGGCCGCAGACTATTCTCCGACCGCCCGTCCTTGATGCCGCAACTTGCGCGGCGGCACTGATGATGTGAGGCAATGGTTCAAGGAACTTATAGATGCTACAATCCCATAAGGCGACCTTGGACTGTGCCGAGTGCAGCCGATGCGATCCGGGGCTTTGCCGCCTGGATGTTTGATCCCAGGGTTTGATGGTGCACTCTTCCAGCATGCGTGGAAGGGTGCACTATGGGCCAGGTTCAACATGGAAGCGCCACAACGACAGCGGCGGTCCGTCGAGCGATACAGCATAGTCAAGAGAGCCTGAGGGGGCTGGCTAGGCGCTACGGGGTCAGCCCGAAGACGGTGGCGAAGTGAAGGAAGCGAACCTCCGTTTCCGACCGGCGCACCGGCCCTCAGGAGCCCAGATCGACGGTTCTGTCGGTCGAGGACGAGGCTGTCGTCGTTGCCTTCCCGCGCAATTCGCAAAGCGAATTCGCTGCGTCACACGCTGTTGCCGCTCGACGACTGCCTATACGCACTCCAGCCCACCATCCCGCACCTCACGCGCTCAAGTCTGCACCGCTGCTTCCAGCGCCATGGCATCAGCCGTTTGCCGGACACTGAGGGCGACAAGCCGCTGCGCTCCAAGTTCAAGCGCTGCCCGATCGGCTATTTCCACATCGACATCGCCGAGGTCCGGACAGAGCAGGGCAAGCTCCACCTCTTCGTTGCCATCGACAGAACGTCGAAGTTCGCCTTCGTGGAACTGCACGAGAAAGCCACGCGCCGCATCGCCAGCAACTTCCTCCGGGCACTCGCCGCGGCGGTTCCCTACAGCATCCACACCATACTCACCGACAACGGCACGCACTTCACCGAACCCACCGGCGACGGCTGGACGCCCGAGGACATCCGGCGAATGCCGGCGCGGAACGAGCCCTTCCTTTGTCATGCCTTCGAGTTCGCCTGCGCTGAGCTCGATATCGAGCACAGGCTGACCAAGCCACGGCACCCGTGGACGAATGGCCAAGTCGAGCGCATGAACCGCACCATCAAGGATGCCACCGTCAAGCGCTTCCACTACGAAAGCCACGACCAACTCCGCCAACACCTCGCCGACTTCGTCGCGGCCTACAACTTCGCCCGTCGCCTGAAGACCCTATGTGGGCTCACGCCCTACGAGGCCATCTGTAAAGCCTGGATCGACGAACTCTTAAGGCTCATCCAGAACCCACACCACCAAATTCCGGGACCGAACATCTAGTGGCCGGTATCTGCCGCGCTGGGTCTCTGCCCGCCGGCCGCAGCCTGCCGCGCGGCGTGCGCCTCGCCGAAAGCGGACGGCAGGTGGCCTACAGCAAGCTCGGAGGTCGGCAGCGCCATCTCGGATGCTGCGCCGATCCCGACACCGCGCACACGGTCCATCGGCGGTCGGCGACGTTGCTGCGCGGTCCCGACTGGATGTGGTGTCCGGCCTGACCCAGAAAGATATTGATCGGAGGGAGAGGCGCCGCCCGTAACAACGGCGGTGGACCGCAACTTTCTCTATCCAGTCACCTAAAGTGAATTTTCGCCGAACGCCTGCCATATTGATATAAAACTGGCCGAATGTGGTTTGACAGAAAAGTAACCCAGGTGGATTTGCGGCCTATCCAGGCTATTTCTTTGACAGGACTTCCGCAATGCTAGCTGATCTTCCCCTTAACCTCCCACACACCGCTCGCCTGCGCATAGTCGGGCCTGCTGAACTGGCCAACGGTGCCTGGCCGGCGCACTCGCCAACGCCCTACACGAACTGCGATGTCTGCAACATACACGACACAGAATGGCACTCCAACCTTTGGGCCGTCGGCCGCTGGCTCGTCGAGCAGGGTTTCGACGGCGCGCTGTACGAAAGCACGGTTCGGCTTCTGGCGCCGCCCGAAATGCTCGTCCACTGGTCCGATGTCGGCGGCTTCATCGACCTCCGCTTCCGGCGCGACGCGCACCGGGTCGCATTCGACCTGACCTGGCGCGGGTATATGCAGTCGGCACTTGGCGAGCGGATGTAGGCACCGTCATGGAAGCTGATCTCAAGGACGTCATGCGGGCCGTCGCCAAGATCGCTGAGGTCGCGCGGATCGAAGCGGACAAGCGGGTCGCCGTGCGAGCTATACTCGCCACCTACCTATCGAGGCAGGCGCCGGAGCTACTGCGCGACCTCGTGGACTACGCACTCGGTCCCACCTTGCTGCCGCACGAGGCGAGGGACTTGATCAAGGCCGCGACGGGATGGGGCAGGCCGGGCGACGCGGCTCCTCCACATCGGGCACACGCAGCCGGTGTCGTCCCCGTTGCGCAACCCGCGTTTGCCGCCCAAGAGCGCCCAAGTGACCCGTCGCTCGGGCGCGAATTCCTCGTGCCCAAGGGCGCCCAAGAAGCCTCGTTTTCAGGCACGAGTGCCTGGTGCCCAAGTGCGCCCAAGGTATTGAAACAAGATTTATCTTCTTCCTATGTGGAACAGGTTGTCACAACGTCTTGGGCGGACTTGGCGCAGGGCGCCAATCCCGCCCCAGGCTCCTTCCAACTTGTTCCACACAGGGGGGAAGCGAAGCGCCCCGCCGAGTTGGACCAGGACACGCCGCCCGTCGATGCCAAGCGGCCCACATCACCCGCCGAGACAGACAACGATGCGATCGCGCCCGTCGAGTCGAACGACGAATTGGAGCCGCCGCCCGTCGAGTTGAACGAAGCGTCGGACCCGGCGTGCGCCGAAACATCCGATTGCGCCGTCGCCGACCCAGCAAGCGAAGCTCGGCAGCTACATTTCGTCAGCGTTCAGATTTGGAGGAACAAAGATTTCGTGAGGAAGAAGCAGGCCGAATGGACCGCCAAGCTGCGGTGGATGGCGCGGTTCGATCCGGGCGTCACCAATGAAATCTACGTCGGGTTCCGTCCGTCGCCACGCAAAGCTCGGGAGACCATGCGGCGGCATGCCGCAGAGGGCAAGGTGTCGGCGGAGTGGGCGGAAGAGTTCGCCCGCCTCACCGCCGACCTCCCCGAAGCAACACGGGTCGGCCCGATGACCAAGCGGCTTTATGGCGCGGCCAGGAAGGAAGGTGCCAGCAGTAATGCGCGGGAAGGCGCCGATCATTGTTGGGCGGCCATGGTGCTCAACCCGTCCGGCTCGGCGCCCGAACACCTGATGCTGGATTTCGGCGACGGCGAGCCGATCTCGTTCGATACGTTCAACGTGCCGAACGGGCGGGCGAAGAACGCGCCGCAATGGCTCGCGCTGTTCGATCCCGACCGGTTGCAAGCCGCCAAGCGCGACCTCGCCACCCTCCGCAAGCATCTTGCTCAAGGCCGGCAGGTCGAGGCGCATAGCCCCAACACCGCGCTTGCCGCACTGATCGCACACCACGTCAAGCCGCTGGCGGACAAGATCACGCACCTGACCTTCGACAACGACCGCCTGCAACAGGCAATGGCCAAGCGCGACAGAGAGGCTGCCGAGTTGGAAAGTCGGGTCGCCCGCCTTGCCGCCGACGTGCTCGACCTCAAGCGGGCGAGCGGGACGATGTCGCATCCGGACCTGCCGGCGTTCTAAGCCAGGAGGCCAGCAGGGAAGATCAGACGCGTATCAGCAGCATCACCACGGAGGGTCAGTTGCAGCCGCGTGTCGTCATCGACGACGGACTGCGGGACGAGCATGCCGCCCTCATGCAAAAGGGCGTGCGCTTCCCGGCCGTGGGCGAATTCCATCACGAAGCCGCCCACCCGCCGACCGGTGACTTCCATCGCGTGCACGCGGCCCGCGTCGCCGGCCCCGACCAAATCGAGGCCGAGATGCACCAGGATGGGCGCCCCATCGGTACGAGCAAACGGCGATTCTCTACATCAAGCCGTCATCAGTTTGCCATACGGCGTGCTCGTCGGGTTCAAGCGGCGCTTCAGCGTGTGGGACCGCAAGGCACCTGCTGGTTCGGGCACGGCGCTTCAACAACCGGATCGTGTTCGAGCGGTTCGTGACGCCGATCCGCTAAGGTTTCCGCACGAACTGCACCTAGCCTATTAGTGCGGCAAGCACGGAAGCTGGTTCGCCGACATCCGAGGTGGAAACCAGAGTTGGCAGGCGGGGCAGCAAGCGACCGGGGTGGATCGGCGCTTCGCGCCTCCCCGCGCCGGGAACCTCTCTCCTCCGGCGGTGCCCGGCCGATCACCTCGTTGCGCCCAGCCCACCCGCCTCAAACATGATATCGGCCGAGCAACCGGCTTTAAGCCGCACGCTGCGGTCAAGCGACGGTCCGGGGCGGACAGCACTCGATCGTTTTGACAACGCGCGCATGTGGTCCACCATCCTGCGCCGACGCTCAATTCGCCATCATGGAAGGGTGAAACGCTGGGACAGGGTGGAGCCTCCCGCATGGTTCGACCGCGAACGATGGGGTGGTGCGGCGACGACCGCTTGTCGGCTATGATGTCTTGTAGGACGGGCAAGACGCGAGGAACTCGCGCGCGCTGTCCACCGGGATCAAAGTCTTGGAGCCCGCCTTGATAGCACGCAGGCGACCTGACTTGAGATACCTGTAAATTGCGCTACGGCTGGTGCTCAGTACGCGAGTGGCCTCGTTGATGCTAAGGGCAAGAGGCGGCATGGTAGCGTCGTTTGTGATATTCGAATTCATTTAAATTGCTTCGCTGCTCAATGTTAGATCGCTGCTGCCGTGTCCATGGACACCATGGCGTCGGCGAGGCCAACATGCCGAAACCGCGAAGGCTAATGCAATTTACTTTTGCGGTGCAGCTTCAGCCGCCAAGAAGTTGGACCAGTCGTTCATCAAGGCCCGCCGCTTCTCGAACAGGTCGCCGCGATCGTACGCGCGACGCGTCGCGCCACCCGGAAGCTTGTGAGCGAGGGCGACCTCGCAGATGTCTGAGTTGTGCTGCGTCTCTTCTGCGCCCCAAGTGCGCGCCGTGGCCCGGAAGCCGTGGACTTCCGCCGCTGTGCCATCATCGAGCAAGCGGTCCAGCATTTTGGCCATGGTCGCGTTGCTGAGGTGCTTCCCGGCCTTTAGAAGCGAGGGGAAGATGTAGTCGCCCTGGTCAGGTCGGCGCAGGGGGCGCACCTGGTCCAAGAAGGCGAGCATGGCGTCGGACAACGGAATCCTGAACTCCTTCCGCTCGCCTTTTTGCGCCTTCATCCTCTCAGCCGGCACTGTCCATGCCCGCGCCTGCATGTCGACCTCGGTCCATGTGGCGCCGAGCGTCATGCCGGTCCGGGCCATCGTCAGGATCGTCCATTCCAGGGCACGCGCACCAACGGCGTCGACCTGCCGCAGCTTGCGGAGGAAGCCAGCCATCTCTGCATGCGGCAGCGCCGGATGGTTCTGGACTTGGTGGACGCGGTTTGGCGCGGCCAACAGGTATGACAGCCGGCCGCGCCATGCGGCTGGGTTGGCGTAATCCGTCCACGCATTCCGCACGCTCGCCGAGCCAAGGATCGCCTCAATGCGGCAGCGGACGCGGGTCGCGGTGACATTCTTCGTTTCCCAAATCGGTTTGAGAACGGTCAGCATGTCCGCGACGCTCACGTCGCGAGCCTGCTTGTCACCGATCGTGGGGTAGGCGTAGGTCTCCATCGTGGACGCCCATTGCGCCGCATGCTTCGGGTTGGACCACTCGGCCTTCTTCGCCGCGATGTGCGCCTCCGCCGCTTCGCGGAAGGTTGGCCCGCCGTGGCGAGCGGGTTCGGCGGCGCGCTTGGCATCGAGCGGGTCGATCTGCTGCACCAACAACGCGCGGTTGGCGTCCCGCCGCCGCCGCGCCTCGGCGAGTGTAACCGCCGGATAGCCACCGAGGCCCATGTCGCGCCTGCGCCCGCGCAATGTGTATCGATGAATCCACGATCGCTGTCCCGCCTTTTGGACCTGGAGATACAGGCCCCGCGAGTCCGGGTGAAAACCCGGCTTGGTGAGGGCCTCCACCCCCTTCGCCGTCAAATCCTTCCTAGTTTCCCTGTTCGCCACGCCCTGCTTCTCCAGATTGTCCGCCTAACCCACAGGATAACCCATCAGGTGAGGCTGGGCTATAAAGAAACACCACGAGACATGCTGAGAAAGCAACCTATTGATTTATTTAGTTTACCACCAAAAATGAACAGCATGGGACATGGGGAAACAGAGATGAGGCGGAGGCGGATGGGAATCGAACCCACCGCCCGCTTTCGGCGGGCCGCTGGTTTTGAAGACCAGGGAGGCCACCAGACCCCAATCGCCTCCGTCGCACCAAGGTGGCATGGCCGGGGACCGCTTGCCACCCTGGATTTCGCCAACCCCGCGCCAAATGGTCATGCAATGACCGCGACGCCCCCGCCCGCCTCCATCGTGCCCACGACCGCCGCCTGGGCGAACCCGGCCGCGCGCACGTGACCCAGCACCGCATCCACCGCCCCCGGCGCCGCGGCGATCAAGAGGCCGCCGCTGGTCTGCGGGTCGCAGAGCCGCCCGCGCCGCCAGTCCGGCAGGCCGTC
>CALMAB010000488.1 GCA_937858325.1 uncultured Acetobacteraceae bacterium | reverse complement strand
TCCAACCAGGAGCGGGAAGGGTTCGAGAACAAGATCGCCGAGATCATCGGCGCCGACCTCGATCTGCCGGTCAGCTACGTGTGGTTCCCGCAAGTGACGGGCTTCGTGCGCAACACGCTGCGCGCCCGCGAGTGCGACCTCATCATGGGTACCGTGAGCGGCGACGGGATCGTGGACAGCACCAACCCCTACTACCACACGGGCTACATGCTCGTGACCCGCACGGCCGACGGGATCAAGGCGCGTTCGGTGGGCGACCCGTCCTTGGCGTCCAAGAAGTTCGGCGTCATCGCCGCGACGCCGCCGACCGACCTGCTGCTGCGGCACGATTTGATGAACCAGGTCCGCGCGTACTCGCTTCGGGTCGATACAAGGATCAGCAACCCGCCGCGCGCCATGCTGCAGGACCTCGCGGATGGCGTGATCGACGTGGCCCTGGTCTGGGGTCCGCCAGCCGGCTACGCCATCACCCAAGAGCACATGCCGCTTACGGCAACCTTCATCGAGCCGGAGCCGAACGCACCCCGGCTCGACTACCGCATCGCCATGGGCGTGCGCGCGAACGAGCCGGAATGGCGGCGGCGGATCAACCAGGCCATCGGCAAGCACAAGGCCGAGATCGCCCAGGTCCTGGCGGATTACGGCGTACCCTTGCTGGACGAGCCGGGCCAGGCCAACCCTTGAAACGCGCGACCGGGGCGCTGGCCGCTGGCATGGCGGTGGCCATCGGCCTGGTCGGGATCACGCCGGCCCAAGCGGACCCCGGCGTGCCGGTGCCGGACGGCTACCGCCTGGACAACTACCGGGCGCCGGTGCCCGACACGGTGCCGGGCGCCGCCGTGCTGCACATTCCGGCGATGCGGGAGCGGGTGGCCCAGCGCGACGCGGTGCTGATCGACGTGCTGCCGGCACCACGTCGGCCGCCCGCCATGCGCCCGGGCGCGCCATGGCTGCCCGCTCGCCATCCGAGCCTGCCCGGCGCGCTGTGGTGGCCGGAGGTCGGGCGGGGCGCATTGGCCGAGCCGGCGCGGGACCGCCTGCAGCAGCGCCTGCGCGACGTGACGCGGGGCGATACCGGCCGCTTGGTCGTGTTCTTCTGCCTGGTGGATTGCTGGATGAGCTGGAACGCCGCGCGCCGGGCCGGCGAGATGGGCTTCCGCGCCGCTTGGTTCCCCGAGGGCGTGGACGGCTGGCAGGCGTCCGGCCTTCCGACGCAGGATGTCTTACCCGAGGAGTTCGAGTAGCGGGCGGCCGTACTGCCCTGGCCGTCCTGCCGCCTCATGTCCCGACTCGGGTCCCAGGTATTCGGCGCGACAATCCGCCGCAGACCAGCCATCGCAGCGATTCGGGCGGCTCCGGGCCAACGGTTCGGTCCGATCCGTGAAGAAAACCGCGGACGCAAATCATTGCTGTTGCGAAAGCTGGGATCACGCGGCAAGCCTTTCGGATGCAAGTTCACCAAATCCTGAACCAGGCCGTCCTGCTGCCCGCTGTTGCAGGCCATGTCGTGTTCACGTATCGGCTTGGCGTGGTCAGGCTAAGCTGGCTGCTGCCCTCGATCGCCACGGCGATGTTGTCCCTTGCTGTGCTGCTGGCGTCTGCGATTGCCGGAGGCCACGGGGCTTGGCCTTGGGTCATCACCCTTTTTGGCGCGATCTACTGGTGTCTCCTGATCGTTTCGTGGCGGTACGCGCACCGAGACTGGGAACCCGAAGCGCAACCCGCGCCGGTTACGCACCTGCCGCAGACACCCGCCTTCCTGCTCGAATCCGAGGACGGGCGTGCCGTCCTGGTTCATGAAGGGAATGTTCGGCGCCCGCTTTGCCGGGGTGGACAGCCGGCCGATGCCTTGCTGCCCGGCTGGTCGGTCGCCGCGATCCACAACGAGCTTGCGCCGGTCGTCATCGCGTCCCTGGTGCACGGCGATGGCCAGACGGCACGTTGGATCATCGACGTTGGAGGCGACATCCACGACGGGCCGGTCGTGCAACTGCCGCCAGGAGTGAGCGGCGCCTTGCGCACTGGCGCCAAGCGTCGGCTGCAGGACATAAGCAGCCGGGGCGAGACGGCGCTTGCTGCCTGGAACGCGATCCCGCGGACCACCAGGCTCGAGTTGCTGGCGGACCTGGAAGTCCATGCCGGCCCCGATGCGGATGGTCTGAGCGCGACGGCGGGCGGATGGGGCGACGACACTGGCCTGGCGCTGCCGGTCCGCTCCGATGACGACCTGCTGTCCGTGCTGCTGCCGAGGGGCGTTGAAGTGCCGATCCTGCAGGCGGGGATGGTGCTCCGGCACAGCGCCTTCCTGCCGGGATGGGCGGCGGACGTGCTGCGTCGCCATTCCGGGCGGTTCCACTTGCTTGAGCTGCGTCATGAGACCGGCGCGCGGGCGACTTGGCTGCTCGATGGGCATCTTTCAGTGATCGGCGACGTCAACATCCTTCCCGAAGCGACAAAGAACGAACTTCGCGTGCGGGCCGAACCGGCGGCGGCAACCGCTGCTCCTTGAGGCGCCTCGGCGCGTATCCGGGCCGGGTTACGAAACACCGAGGCGTCGCCGTCGCGACCACCTGCGCACAAGCCGCTTGCACCCGACTGTCCCCGTGTGCGTCCAAGCAGGCATGGACGCCGCCGCCATTGTCTGACACTTCGGGAACCGCACAAGCTTTGTTGTCACGACCCGGTCCGAGGGATCAGATCCATGAACTTCGACAAGCTCGCCCAAGCCGTTGCCCGCAGCGCCGGCCGGCCGCTGACCTTCATCATCGCCGTGGCCCTGGTCATCGTCTGGGGCATCAGCGGGCCGATCTTCGGGTTCAGCGACACATGGCAGCTCATCATCAACACCGGCACCACCATCATCACCTTCCTGATGGTGTTCCTCATCCAGAACACGCAGAACCGCGACACGGACGCCTTGCAGGTCAAGATCGACGAACTGCTGCGCGTCACCGAGGGCGCGCGCCTTGCGCTGCTGGATCTGGAGGAGATGAAGGCGGACGAGCTGGACCGGATCAAGGAAGGCTTTGTCGATCTGGGCCGGCGCAGCAAGGGCGAGGCGGACGATCCCAGCCGCTCATCCACCGCAGGGACTTGAGCCGAGGGGCAGCCCCGGCCTAATCCGCCAGCCCGCGCTGCAGCGCCTGCGCCAAGGAGCCCAGCTTCGCCTCCATCCGCACGGGAACCTCGCAGGCGAAGCGGATGGTGCGCTCGATGTCCTCGTACTCGCGGATCAGGAACGCCCGGCGGCTCGTGACCTCCTCGCGCTGCGCGGCGGGGGCGTCGGCCGGCAGGGCGCGGAGTTCGGCGGTGATCTTCGAGGTCAGCTCCGTCAACGCGCGCTGCCGCCGGGCGGTGGCGCGCAGGCGGTCGATGACCTGGGCGCGCTGCTCGTTGGTTTCGTCCACCAGCCCGGCGAACAGCAGCGCGGAGCGTGCCGGCCGCTCGGCGCCGGGC
>CALMAB010000487.1 GCA_937858325.1 uncultured Acetobacteraceae bacterium | reverse complement strand
GTGGCGACCATCGCCTTCGGCATGGGGATCGACCGGCCGGACGTGCGCTTCGTGGTGCATCTGGACATGCCGGACAGCCCGGAAGCGTTCTACCAGCAGATCGGCCGCGCCGGGCGCGACGGGGAGCGGGCCGACACGCTGCTGCTGTATGGCGGGGAGGACATCGCGCGTGCCCGGCATTGGCTTGCGCAGTCCAGCGCGCCCGAGGCGCAGCAGCGCATCCAGCGCGAGCGGCTGGAAGCGATGATCTCGCTGACCGAGACGACCGCCTGTCGCACCGGGTCGCTGCTGTCGTGCTTTGGGGAGACGCTGCCGGGCGCTTGCGGGCATTGCGACGCCTGCACGTCCCCGGTTGCGCTGTTCGATGGGACGGTGGCGGCACAGAAGGTGCTTTCCGCCATTTACCGCACCGGGCAGCGGTTCGGCGCGATGCACATCGTTTCCGTGCTGCGCGGGCAGGAAACGCCGATGATCCTGAAGCACGGGCACCAGGAACTGCCCACCTACGGCATCGGGTCGGACCGACCGCCGGGCTTCTGGCGTGGGGTGATCCGGCAACTGATCGCCCGCGGCGCGCTGCGGACCGACAGCGGCGAGTATGCCACGCTGTCCCTGGTGCCCGAGCAGGCAAGGCCGATCCTGCGCAGCGAGACGACCCTCATGCTGCGCGACGAGCCGGACCCGGCGCAGACCCTGGCGCCGCGCCGCCGCGACCGCACGGCGGCTCCGACCGGCACGGCGGAAACCACTGCGCCGGCCCCGGGCGCCGCCGGGTTGTTTGACGCCCTGCGGCAATGGCGGGCGGCCGAGGCGAAGGCCCAGTCCGTGCCGCCCTACGTCATCTTCCACGACAGCGTGCTGCGGGAAATCGCCAGCGCCCCGCCGGCTGACTTGGACGACCTTGGCGAGATTAAGGGGGTCGGCGCGTCCAAGCTGCAACGTTACGGCGCGACGGTGCTGGAGATCACTCGGCGGCACGCCTCGTAAGCGGCTCCAGCGTTCCGGGCTGGCCCGGCGGACGGCGGAACACCTGGGCCGCGTCGTGCAGCGCCGCGACGGCCGGGCGGTGGGCGATCGAGATGATCGTGGTGTCCGGGAGTTGCTGGCGGAGCTTGGTGTAGAGTTCGCTTTCGGCCTCGGGATCGAGGTTCGCGGTGGCCTCGTCCATGAACAGCCAGTCCGGGCGCAGCAGCAGTGCCCGGGCGATGGCGAGCCGCTGCTGTTCCCCGCCGGACAGGCGCTGCGCCCATGGCTGGTTGTCATCAAGGTGCAGGGCCAGCGACGCCAGCCCGGCGTCGGCCAACGCCTGCCGCACGGCGTCGTCGCCGAAGCTGCCGCTGTCCGCGCTGGGGTAGGTCAGAGCGTGGCGCAGAGTACCTAGTGGGATGTAGGGGCGCTGCGGCAGGAACAGGTAGCGGCCCGGCGGACGCTCGACGCTGCCGCCGCCATACGGCCAGATGCCGGCGATGGCGCGGAACAGCGTGGACTTGCCGCTGCCGGACCGGCCGGAGATGGCGGTGGACTGGCCCTTGGGGAACAGGGTGCCAGAATAGGCGAGCAGCGGCGTGCCGTCCGGTAGTGCAAGGGCCAGGTCAGTCGTCGCGATGCTGTCGCCCGTGCCCGGCCGAAGGCGGGCGCCTTGGTCGGCTAGGCCGCGGGCGACGTTGATCGCACGCTGGAAATTGGCCAGGCGGGCCACCGTCGCGCGCCACGATGCCAAGTCTGGGTAAAAGTTGATGAACCATGACAGCGAACCCTGGACACGGGCAAACGCGCCTGCGATGCGCATCAAACCACCGAGCTGGATCGCGCCAGAAAAGTAGCGCGGAGCGGCGACGACAATTGGAAAGATCGACGCTGCCTGTTCGTAGCCGGCCGTCAAGGCATTGAGCAGCTTCTGCCGCTGCATGATGGCCCGCCAATTCAGGAAAACCGCAGCGAAGCGGTCGGTAAGGCCAGCTTTCTCTGCCCGTTCCCCGCCATACAGCGCCACGCCCTCCGTGTTTTCCCGCAGGCGAACGAGGGAAAAGCGGAAATCCGCCTCCACTCTTTCTTGCTGGAACGACAGCATGGCGAGCGGCCGGCCGACATAGTGCGTCAGCACGCTGCCGACCGCGGCGTAGAGGATCGCAGCCCACAGCATATAGCCGGGGATGGTGATGCCCAGCAGCGTCACGGCGCCGGATAGCGTCCATAGGATCACCGCGAAGTTGAACAAGCTGACGACGTTGGACAGCAAGCCGAGGCCAAGCCGCAACGTGTCCTCCACGTACTTGCGCAGGTCCTCGGCGATGCGCTGGTCCGGGTTGTCGGTGCCGAGGCCCGCCGGGTCGGCGGTGAGGCTGATGGTGTAGTAGGCGCGGTCGGACAGCCAGTCGGTCAGCAGATGGTCGGTCAGCCAGCGCCGCCAGCGGATTTGCAGCAACTGGTTGAGCCAGGTGCGGTAGATCGCGATGGGAATGTAGATCGCCACGATGGGTACGAAGCCGGGCATAAAGCCGGCCTCCCCGGTGCGATAGCTGAACAGGAGTTGCAGGAACAGCGCCCAGTCCTTATTCTGCAAGCTGTCGTAGAACGCGCCGTTCCAGTAGTTCAGCACGACGCTCACGCCGACCGAGATCAGGTTCAGAGCAATGATCGACGCTAAAAGTCCGCGTGCTGCCCATTTTTCCTCCGACCAGAAATAAGGCCGAGCCAGCCGCCAAGCGTCGTTCAGGACGGGGCCGAGCGCCCACATCAGCGTTCTCCCCGGGACGGCTGCGCGGCGCGCAACCGGATCACGCCTTTGACACCGGCCGGCGCGACTACGTGACCCTTGGGCAAAATGTCGATCTGCCCAGCAAAGGCCAGCCGGCAGGCAGCCCGGCGCACCTCGCCGAGCAACGGCTGCCAATCGGGCTGGAGCGCGCGGGCGACCTCGCTCGGACAGATGGACTTGGCCGGACCACGCTGGGCGGTCAGCGCCAGGATGGTCGCCTCGATGTCAGTGAAGGGGGGAGCAGCTTGGTTATTCATGGAACGACGCTGGCGCAGAGCGCGCCGGACCGCAAGCCACAAGCATCAAGAGCGAGCAGCGCCCAGCATCGGGCGAAGCTGCCGGGGCGGCAAGGGATCGCTGAACAAGGAGCCTTGCCCCTCCTCGCAGCCGATGCCTGAAAGAAAGGCGCGCTGGGCCTCGGTCTCGATGCCTTCGGCCACGGTGGTTAGGCGCATGGCGCGGCCAGCCTCGACCACCGCGCGGACGCTTGCCGCGTCCTCTCGGCTCATCGGTTCGCATACCAGCGAGCAGTCCAGTTTTATCGCGGTGAGCGGCAGGCGCTTCAGCATGGACTGGCTGACGGACCCGGTGCCGAAACCGTCCAGCGCCAAGCCGATGCCCTGGTCGCGGATGGCCGACAAAGCCAGCAAGGTGTCAATGCTGCTGTCCGCCAGCGACGACTCCGTCAGTTCCAGTTCCAGCCGATCTGGCGGCAGGTCGGATTGCTGAAGCGCCGCCGCCAACTGGGGAAGCAGAACACCCGATTGGAGCTGTCGGGTTGACACGTTCACGGACAGGCGGGCGGTGTTCCAACAAGCGGCTTCCCTGCACGCTTCTGCCAACATCCAGCCGCCGATCAGGTTGATCGAGTCACTTCGTTCAGCAACCGGCACGGAGGTGCCGGGCAGGATCAAGCCCTGCTTGCGATGCCGCCAACGGACCAGTGCCTCGTTGGCCACGATCTCCCCGGTAGCGAGGCAGAACCGAGGCTGATAGTGCAAAATGAGCAGCCCGGCGGCGGTCGCGGCCTGCAGTTCGCGCTCCAGCAACCGATGGTTCGCTGCCTCCATACGGCTGATTTCCGCAAATGAGCAGGCTGGCGGAGGCATCCGCCGCGGGGTCATTAAGTTTGCGGCGATCATGCCCGTCTCACGATTGGTTCGGCGTCACATTTTCCACGACAAACCTTGCGACATGGTTAACGGCGCACATGTGCGGTGTTGACGGCCTGGTTGACAACAGGTTGCGATTTGCAGGCCATCGCTGGTGTTTGGGCCAGGAACACCCTTGATGAGCGTACGAACTTGGCCTGACCAAATGGTCGTGAGCTGCGCATGATACGTGCGCCGCGGTTTGGGCGGACGGCTCTGGCCCGCAGCATATCTTCGCCAACCCCAAACTCAGCGGCCCTGACAGGGTGTGCTGCCGCAACGTGGTCAGGATGACGCCCGAGACAGCCATGTCGGCGGGCTACAAATGCGAGGACACGATCATTCTTGCCGACCGTAAGGCCCTGGCATTCTTGCCGACCGCAAGGCCCTGGTTGCGCCGGGACAGGCGCAACGAGGTGTGCCTCGGCTTACGCGAGCGGTCATTTGCTTGCATCGTTTTTACGTCATTACGAGAAGCACAGCGACGCAGCCATCCAACATCTGCCACCACGGCCCCTGGGTTGCCACGCCGCCGGAGCGGCTCGCAACGACGAAACGGGGCAAGAGGGCACTGGGATTATTTGATCTTGGCTTCCTTGAACGGGACGTGCTTGCGCGCCACTGGGTCGTACTTCTTAAGTTCCAGCTTCCCCGTCGTGGTGCGGGCATTCTTCTTGGTTACGTAGAAATAGCCGGTGTCCGCAGTGGACACGAGCTTGATCTGAACCGTGTTGGTCTTTGCCATAGCCTGCTTCCTGAAACGAGGTGCGCCCAAACAGGGCGGCATGAGGCGTGGAACATGCTCATGCGCGCTTGCCGGGTCAAGCCTGGCGATGCGCAGGGGAAGCAGTGGCTCAGGGCCTCAACGCGCCGAACTGCGGTCGCGACCGTCGCGCGGCGGCGTAGGCGGCGGGGTGTTCCAGCAGGTAGCGGGCGGCGACGAGGTCGGCTTCGCGTCCTTCGGCTGCAGGGCAAGCGCTGCGCAGGGCGATGATCTCGGCCGCGGGCAGCGGGGCACGGGCCGTGTCGTGCCGGACCAAGGCGTCCGCCAAAGGCAGGCGGCCCCGGCTGAGGCTGGCCAGTTGCTGCATGATAGCGTCCAGCCCCTGGCTGGTGCAGACCTGCGGCAGGACGCCCAGGCCTTGAATGGGCCAGCCTATCGGCGCCAGCACGCGGCTCCAGGTCACGAAAAGCTCCCCGCCGTCCGGCAAGGTGGCAACCGTCTGCACCAGCCCCTTGCCGAGCGTGGAACTGCCCACCACCACGGCGCGGCCCTGGTTGGCCAGGGCGGCGGCCATGATCTCGGCGGCGCTCGCCGACCGGCCATCGACCAGCACCACGATCGGGGCGCCCTCCGTCGCATCATGTGCAATGGCGCGCCATTCATGCGTGGCGCCCGGATTGCGGCCGGCGGTGACCGCCACCAGCCCGGCCTCAAGCATCAAGCTGGTTGCGGCCACGGCCTGTCGCAGCAGGCCGCCGCGGTTGCCCCGCAAGTCGAGCACCACGCCGCGGACCCGCCGCGATGCTGGCCCTTTGGCGAAAAAGCGTTGGAACTCCTGGCCCAGGCGCCGGTCCGTGTCGCTGCTGAACCCGGCGACCCGCACCAGCAGCACCGTGCCGACCTGCTCGGCAAACACTGTCTCCGGCGGCACGACCACGCGCTCGAGGTCGATGACCTGCGTGCTGCCGTCGTGGCGGCGCAAGGTGATGCCGACCTCGGTGCCGTCGATCCCGGCGATCCAGGACAGGACGGTGGCCAGGTCCGCGCCAAGGGTCGGCTGGTTGTCCACGGCCAGGATACTGTCGCCCTTGATGATCCCGGCCTCGGCGCCCGGGCCATCGGCGTTCACGCTCTGCACGACGAATGCCTTGCCGACTTGCGCGAGCACCAAGCCGATCCCCGCTGCCCCGGACCGCCGCGCCCGGTCAAGCTCGGCGGCGGCGGGCGCCACGTAGCGGGAATAGGGGTCGAGGTGATTGAACAACTCATCGAAGAAGCTGGTGATCAAGGCTTGGGACCCGGCGTCCCGCACGGTCTCAGACACGTCCCAGGCTGCGGACATGAGTTCCGCCCCGGCTTGTCCCCACGCGGCGACGGTCGGATCGGGCGGGATTGCGCATTGACGGATGCTGCGGTTGGCCTGCCTGAGATCAAGGATGACGCCGTCGTCCTCAATGGTCAGCCCGGCGTCGATGGAGGTCACGCCGCGCAGCCCCCAAAGCGCCAACTGCCGCACCGGAACCGGCTCCAGGGTGCGCGGTTCCAAAAACTCGAACGATGCCGTCAGCACGGAGGCGACAAGGCTGATCGGGAACTCCGCGCGCTCCGACCGGTCGGGCTGCCCCCAAACCGGGACGACCATGAGCAGAAAGACCAGGGCGAGCGCCAGCCTCATCCGCGTCGGGACCGGCGCTCCCCGCGGGCGCCGCGCAACGGGGACTGCCGCTCCGGCGGGGCGGCGCGGGCAGGCGACACCATTTGGAACAGCAGCCCGCCTGTCACCGGACTGGCCTCCGACAAACGCACCTCCACGTCCTGTGCCAGGTGGTAGGTCATGCGGGTGCGGCGCCCGGACAGCGACTGGGTCGCCTCGTCATACATCCAGTAATCGTCGGGCAGCGCCCCCATGGGCACCAGCCCGCTCGCCCCGGACTCGGCAAGGGTGACAAACAGGCCGAACCGCTGCACGCCGGAGATGCGGGCGGCGAACACGGCGCCCACCTTGTCGGCCATGAAGGCGGCGAGGTAGCGGTCAACGGCTTCGCGCTCGGCCAGGGCGGCGCGACGCTCGGTGGCGCTGATGTGCTCGGCGGTGTCGGGGAACCGCGCTGCCTCGTCCGGGGCAAGGCCGCCCAGCCCCAACTTCAGGCCGCTGACCAGCGCCCGATGCACCAGGAGGTCGGCATAGCGCCGGATCGGGCTGGTAAAATGGGCGTAGCGCGGCAGGCTGAGGCCGAAATGGCCGATGTTGTCGGGGCTGTAAGCCGCCTGTGACTGGCTGCGGAGAATGACCTCGTTCACCAAGGGCGCCTGCTCGGTGCCGGCGACCTTCTGCAGCACGCGGTCGAGGTCGCGCGGGTGCAGGTCGTTGCCGGGCGCCAGGCTGATGCCCATGCCGTGCAGGAAGAAGCGTAGCGCCTCCAGCTTCTCGTCGGACGGCGGCGCGTGAACGCGATACATGCAGGGCAGGTGCCGCGCCTCCAGTTCCTCGGCGGCGGCGACGTTGGCGAGCACCATGAACTCCTCGATCAGCCGATGGCTGTCTAGGCGCGGGCGCGGCGCAACCGAGACCACCCGGCCCTCCTCCAACACCACCTTGCGCTCGGGCAGGTCGAGGTCGAGCGTGCCGCGTGCCTCGCGGGCGCCGAGCAGGGCGCGAAAGGCGGCGTAGAGCGGCGAAAGCACGCCGGGCAGTTCCAGATCATGCCCGGCGTCGTGCGCGTCTTGCACCTGCGTGTAGGTGAGCCGGGCGGCGCTGCGCATCAGGCCGCGGCCGAACCGGTGCGCCGTCTTGCGCCCGGCGGCGTCGATCCGCATCTCGACAAACAAGCAGCCGCGGTCCTCACGCGGGCGCAGGCTGCACCAGCCGTTCGACAACGCTTCCGGCAGCATCGGCACCACCCGGTCGGGGAAATACACGCTGTTGCCGCGGGTCCAGGCGGCCCGGTCCAGCGGTGCGCCCGGCCGCACGTAATGGGCCACGTCGGCAATCGCGACGATCAGGCGGAAGCCGTCGCCGTCCGGCTCGGCGAACACCGCGTCGTCGAAGTCACGCGCGTCCTCGCCGTCGATGGTGACGAGCGGCACGCCGCGCAGGTCCTCGCGCTTGCCGAGCGGCACGGCGCGGGCGCGGGCGGCGTCGTGCAGCGCCTCCTCGGGGAAGTCCTGCGGGATGTCGTGGCCGTGGATGCAGATCAAGCTGACGGCCCGGGCGTCGCCCATGCGGCCCAGTCGCTCGGTGATGCGCGCGGGCTTGAGACCCAGGCCGGCGTGGGGCAGGGGGCTGGCCGCGACGATCTCCCCCGGCTCGGCGCCGCCCGTTTCGCCGGGCGGGATCAGCCATTCGCCCTTGGCCCGGCGGTCGGTCGGCACCAGGCGGTTGGGCGCGCGGAACACGCCCAGGATGCGGCCCGGCTCGTCCGACAGGCGCTTCAGGGTGCGGCCTTCGTACTTGCCGGGTCCGATGGGGATGAGCCGGGCCAGCACCCGTTCGCCGGGCGCCAGCGCCGGGTTGCCGCGGCGTTCTGGCGCCATCAGCACCATCGGGGGCGGGCCGTCGCCGGTCCAATCGACCGGGCGCGCCACCGCGTCGCCGTCCCGGTCGGTGCCGGTGACGCGCACCACCACCTGGTCCGGCAGGCGGCCCGGCGGGCTGAAGCGGCGGTGTCCGGCTGGTGCTATGGCGCCCTCCTTGGCGAGATCCCGCAACAAAGCGCGCAGCGGGGCGCGCAGTTCGGGGCCGATGCCGAACTCTCGGGACACTTCCCGCTTGCCGACCCGGCCGCCGGCGGCGCGGATGAATTGGCGCACGGCTTCCCGCGACGGCAGCGTGCCCTCCTCCGCCGCGGTCCGTATCCGGCGCGCCACGTCAGCCGGCCGAGCGGGTGATCCCCGTCCGTGACGGCGTGGCGCCGGGCCGCTTTGCCGCCGGCTTCTTGGCGGCTTTCTTGCCTGTGGCCTTGGGCGCTGACCGCTTCGCCGCCGGCCTTGCCGCTGTTCTTGCTTTCGCCCCGTCCGCTGCGGCGGGCTTCGCGGCTTTGGCCGCCCCGGCCTTTGTCTTGCGGCCGGGCTTCGCCTTCAGCGCCTTGCCCTTTTCTGCCAGCAGGGCAACCGCGTCGTCCAGCGTCAGGTCGTCCATCGCCATGTCGCGCGGCAGGTTGGCCACGCGCTGGCCGTGCTGGGCATAGGGGCCGAACCGCCCCTTGCGCACCATCACCGGCTCCTTGTCGGCGGGATGCGGACCCAGCGACCGCACGCTGTCCAGCTTCTTCGCCATCACGTCCACGGCGCGGTTCAGCCCAACGGACAGCACGTCGTCGTCCTTGTCGAGCGAGGCGTAGATGCTGCCCATGCGGATGAACGGCCCGAACCGGCCGATGCCGGCTTCCAAAGGCTCCTGCCGGTCGGGGTGGATGCCGACCAGGCGCGGCAGCGACAGCAGGCCCAGCGCCTGCTCCAGCGTCAACTGGTCGCCCTCGACGCCCTTCGGCAGCGAGGTTCGGCGGGGCCGGCTCTTCTTGTCCTCCGGATTCGCCTCGCCCTGCTGCACGTACAGCCCGTAGGGACCGCGCCGGACGGTCACGGCCTCGCCGGTTTCAGGGTGGTGGCCGAGTTCGCGCATCCCCTCCTTCAAGGTTTCGCCGCTGTCCTCCCCCCCGTCGATGGCGAGCCGCCGGGTGTATTGACAGCCTGGGTAGTTGGAGCAGCCGATGAAGCTGCCGTGCCGGCCAAGCTTCAGCCCCAAACGCCCGGCGTGGCAGGCCGGGCAAAGCCGCGGGTCCGCGCCATCGCTGCGTGCGGGAAAGAAGTGCTGGCCCAGATCCTGGTCCAGCGCGTCGATGACGTCGCTGATCTTCAAGTCGCGGGTTTGCTCGACGGCGCGGGAAAACTGTTCCCAGAACGCCTGCATCACCGCGCGCCACTCCGCCCGGCCGCCGGAGATGTCGTCCAACTGCTCCTCAAGCGACGCGGTGAAGTTGCTGTCCACGTAGCGCTCGAAGAAGCTGGTCAGGAACGCGGTGACGAGCCGGCCACGGTCCTCCGGCACGAAACGCTTGTTCTCCAGCCGCACGTAGTTGCGGTCGCGCAGCACCGTCAGGATGGAGGCGTAGGTGGATGGGCGGCCGATGCCCAGCTCCTCCATCTTCTTGACCAGGCTGGCTTCCGAGTAGCGCGGCGGCGGCTGGGTGAAGTGCTGGTCGGCGCTGACATCGCCGCGGGTCAGCGGGTCGCGCTCCTGCATGGGCGGCAGCATCCGGCTTTCGTCGGCGGCGTGGCCCTCCGGCGCGTCGTCCACGTCCTCTCGATATAGCTTCAGGAACCCGTCAAAGGCGACGATGGAGCCGGTGGCGCGCAGCCGGGTGCGCGACCCGGCGACATCGACCGCCACCTGGTCCAGCTCCGCCGATTGCATCTGCGACGCGACGGCGCGCTTCCAGATCAGCTCATACAGCCGGTGCTGCTCCGCGCTGAGGTAGCGCGCGACGCCGGCCGGGGTGCGGGACACGTCGGTGGGGCGCACCGCCTCGTGCGCTTCCTGGGCGTTCTTCGCCTTGCTGGAGTACTCGCGGGCGGCCGCGGGCACATAGGCCGTGCCGTATGCCCCGCCCACATGCTCGCGGATCGCCGTGATGGCCTCGCGGGCCATCTGCACGCCGTCCGTGCGCATGTAGGTGATCAAGCCGACCGTCTCGCCGCCGAGGTCCACGCCCTCATACAATTGCTGCGCGCATCGCATGGTGGCCTGGGCGCCCATGCCGAGCTTGCGGCTGGACTCCTGCTGCAAGGTGGAGGTGGTGAACGGCGCCGGCGGGTGCCGCTTGACCCGCTTGCGCTCGACGCTCGCGACGGTGAAGGCGTCCGCCTCGACCGCGGCCTTAGCGGCGTGGGCCAGCGCCTCCGTGTTGAGGTCGAACTGGTCCAGGCGCTTGCCATCCAGATGGGTCAGACGCGCGGTGAACGGGGCGCCGGCCGGGGTCAGGAAGTGCGCCTCGACCGTCCAATATTCTTGCGGCCGGAACGACTCGATGGCAGCCTCGCGCTCGCACACCATGCGGAGCGCCACCGACTGCACACGCCCGGCGCTGCGGCTGCCGGGCAGCTTGCGCCACAGGACGGGGGACAAGGTGAAGCCGACGAGGTAGTCCAGCGCGCGCCGGGCCAGGTAGGCCTCGATCAACGGCTGGTCCAGCTCGCGCGGGTGCGCGATGGCGAACTGCACGGCGGCGCGGGTGATCTCGTTGAAGGTGATGCGCCGCACGTTGACGCCACGCAGCGCCTTCTTGTCTTCCAGCATCGCGCGGACGTGCCAGCTGATGGCCTCGCCCTCACGGTCCGGGTCGGTGGCGAGATACAGCGTGTGTGCGCCCTTCAGCGCCTTGGCGATGGCCGCGACCTGGCGCGTGCCGCGCTCGTCGGCCTCCCAGTCCATCGCGAAGTCCTGTTCCGGCCGCACGCTGCCGTCCTTGGGCGGCAGGTCGCGGACGTGGCCGAAGCTCGCGAGCACGGTGTAGCCGCCGCCGAGATACTTGTTGATGGTCTTGGCCTTGGCGGGCGATTCGACGACGACAACGTCAGTCATGGCATCCTTTACAAAGGCGTAGGACACGAATATGAAGCAAAGTGCAAAGCCTATCCGATAAGCACGGCCTGATTGCCTGGCAGCATCTCGATACGCTCGGCCAGCTCCAGTTCGAGCAACGCCGCTAGCACAGCCGAAGCGGAGAACTGGCAGCGCCGCACCAGATCGTCAACTGCCGTGGGCGAATGACCCAATAACTCCATCACCCGGCGGCGTACCGCGTCCGGGTCCGGAACGGGGCCGAAACCCTGCGCAGGCGGTTCCGCCATGCCGGGCGGCTGGCCCCGAGCGAACATGGGCGACCGCGCCAGGCCCTGCCGGGTCGGGTGGTCCGGCAGGTTGGCCAGCACGTCCGCCGCGCTTTCCGTCAGGTGGGCGCCGGAGCGGATCAGGTCGTTGGAGCCGCGGCACCGCGGATCAAGCGGCGAGCCGGGCACCGCGAACACCTCACGGCCTTCGTCCTGGGCGATGCGCGCGGTGATGAGGCTGCCGGACTGCGGCGCGGCCTCCACCACCACGACGCCGAGCGACAGCCCGGCGATCACCCGGTTGCGCCGGGGAAAGTGCCGGGCTTGCGGAGCGGTGCCATACGGCGCTTCCGCCACCACCGCACCGCCCTCCGCCACGCGCCGTTGCAGCGCCTTGTTCTCGGCCGGGTAGGCGATGTCGATCCCGCTGGCGATGGCAGCGACGGTGCGGCCAGTGCTGAGCGCGCCGTCATGCGCCGCCGCGTCGATGCCGCGCGCCATGCCGGACACCACGACCAGCCCGGCCGAGGCAAGATCGGCGGCCAGGATTTCCGCGACCCGCTGGCCGTTGGCGGAAGCGTTGCGGGCGCCCACCATGGCCACCGCCCGCACGTCCAGCGCCGCCACGTCGCCCAGCACGGCAATCGCAGGCGGCGCCGAGTCCATCAGCGCCAAGAGCGGCGGGTAGTCCGGACCGCCCAGCACCAGGATGCGCCCGCCGAGCTTGGCGACGCTATCCATCTCCCGGCGCACGGCGCCGAGTGCCGGGATCGCGGGCGTTGCGGTCCGGCCGCCGGCGCTGGCGAGGCCCGGCAATGCCTCCAACGCCTCCGCCGCGGTGGCGAAGCGTTCCATCAAACGGCGAAACGTTGCCGGCCCGACGCCATCCGTGCGGGCGAGGCGCAAGCGGCCGAGCAACTCGGCCTCGGTCATGGACCCGTTCATCGTCCTTGGCCGATCCGCGGCTCGATGCCGGCCAGCAGACGGCGTATGTTGCCGGAATGGCGCCAGAACACGACGGCGCTGACGACGGCAACCGCCACCCCGGCCGCGGGACCCCGCCAAAGCAGCATCAGCACAGGGGCCAGCGCAAAAGCGGCGAGCGCCCCGGCCGAAGACAGCCGGCTAAGCCGCGCCGTCGCAAGCCAAGCGGCGCAGCACAGGAGGCCGACCGGCCAGGCAGTCGCGAGGATGACCCCAAAGCCGGTCGCCACTCCCTTGCCGCCCTGGCCGCGCATCCAAACCGACGTGCAATGGCCTATAACCGCAAAAACCCCGGCGAGCAGCGCCCAGCCCGGGCCGGCCCATCGCACCGCCGCCAGCACGGCGACCGCGCCCTTGGCCGCGTCCAGCGCCAAGGTCAGCGCCGCGATGTCGCGCCGCCCGGTGCGCAGCACGTTGGTGGCCCCGATGTTGCCGGACCCGATGGCCCGGATGTCGCCCAACCCGGCCGCCCGCGACAGGAGCCAGCCGAACGGGACCGACCCGATCAGGTAGGCCGCCACCGCGACCGCGACCGCCATAAAGGCGTCGTTCATCCGTACACCCGTTGACCGGTTTTCCAGGTGCCGACTACTCGGCCCTCCAAGGCGCGGCCGTCGAACGGCGTGTTCGGCGCCTTGCCGGGCAGCAGCCCGGCCTCGACCTTCCAGATGCGCTCAAGGTCAAACAGGCACAGATCGGCCCGCAAGCCTTTGGCGAAGCGCCCGGCCTCGATGCCCAGCACCCGGGCGGGCCGGGCGGTGAGCAGGTCCAGCGCCCGCAGCAGCGGCAGCCCGTTGCCGTGTACCTGCGCCAGCGTCACGCCCAGCAAGGTCGCAAGACCGGCGCCCCCGGGCGAGGCCAGGGCAAAGGGCAGGCGCTTGTCGTCGGCGTCCCGCGGCTGGTGGTCGGACGCAACCGCGTCCACCGTGCCATCGGCAAGCGCAGCGCAGACGGCCACCCGGTCCGCTTCCGGCCGCAGCGGCGGGGACAGCTTGGCATAGGTGCGGAAGTCGCCGATGGCCGTCTCGTTCAGGTCGAAGTAGGGCGGCGCGGTATCGCAGGTCACGTCGATGCCGTCCTGCTTCGCCCGGCGGATCAGCGCCAGCGCCTCCGCCGTGGACACGTGGGCGAAGTGCAGCGCGCCGCCGGTAAGCTGGGCGAGGCGGATGTCGCGGGCGACCAATATGGCCTCCGCCGCGGCCGGGATGCCTGGCAGGCCCAGGCGGGTCGCAAGCTCGCCCTCCGTCGCGGCGCCGCCGTCGGCCAGCGCCGGGTCCTCTGGATGCTGCACGATGCGGGCGCCGAAGCCGCGGGCGTAGGACAGGGCGAGGCGCATCAGCCGGGCGTCGCCGATCGCACGGCGGCCGTCGGTGAAGGCGACCGCGCCGGCTTCGCGGAGCAGACCGATCTCTGCCATCTCCTTGCCGTGGCACCCGCGGGTCACGGCGCCGTAGGGCAGGATGGAAAGGCTGCCGGTTTCCTCGCCGCGGGCGTGCAGCAGGCGGACCAGCGCCGGGTCGTCGATGGCGGGGAGGCTGTCGGGCAGGGCGGCCAGCGTGGTGATGCCGCTCGACGCTGCCGCGGCGGCGGCGGAGGCAACGGTTTCGCGATACTCGTAGCCCGGCTCGCCCAACGCCGCGCGCATGTCCACCAGGCCCGGGCACAGGATCGCGCCGTCACCGTCGAGCGTCGGCACGTCAGGCCGACCGAGGCTTGGCCCAAAGTCGGCGATCAGGCCACCCTGCACCAGAAGCTCGCCGGGTTGGTCGAGGCCGCTCGCGGGATCGATCAGGCGGACGTTGGTGAACAGCAGATCAGCCATTGCGCAGGCCGCCCCGGGACAGGACATCCAGCACGGCCATGCGGACGGCGACGCCCATCTCCACCTGCTCGCCGATAACGCTGTGCAGGGGATCGTCGGCAACGGCGCTGTCGATCTCGACGCCGCGGTTCATCGGGCCGGGATGCATCACCAGCACGTCCGGCTTGGCGGAGGCGAGCTTGGCCGCGTCCAGCCCGAAAAAGCGGAAGTACTCGCGGGCGCTCGGCACGAGGCTGCGCGCCATGCGCTCACGCTGCAGGCGAAGCATCATCACGACATCAACGCCTTGCAGCCCGGCCTGCATGTCGTGGAACACCTCAACGCCCAGAGCCGCGGCGGCAGCGGGGATCAGGGTCGGCGGCCCGACCACGCGCACCCGGCATCCCATGGTGCCCAGCAGATGGATGTTCGACCGGGCGACCCGGCTGTGCAGCACGTCGCCGCAGATCGCGACCAGCAACCCCTCCAGCGTGCCCCGGCGGCGGCGCAGCGTCAGCGCGTCCAGCAACGCCTGCGTCGGGTGCTCGTGCGTGCCGTCGCCCGCGTTGATCACCGCGGAAGACACCTTTTGCGCGAGAAGGTTCGGCGCACCCGACTGGTCGTGGCGCACCACCAACAGGTCGCAGCGCATCGCGTTGAGCGTGGCGGCGGTGTCGAGCAGGGTCTCGCCCTTGTTCACGCTGCTGGTGGACACCGACATGTTGATCACGTCCGCGCCCAGCCGCTTGCCCGCGAGTTCAAAGCTGGTGCGCGTGCGCGTGCTGTCCTCGTAGAACAGGTTGATCAGCGTGCGGCCCCGCAGCAGGTCGCGCTGCGTCTTACCGGAGCGGTTCAGCAGGACGTAGCTCTCGGCCAGGTCGAGCAGCCCGGCGATCTCGGGCGGGTGCAGCCCCTCGATCGCCAGCAGGTGGCGGTGCGGGTAGCGCATCAGGCGGCGGCGAGCGCGATGCGGGCCAGCGCCTCTTCGCGACCGAGGGCGGCGAGCGTTTCATCGATGCCGGGACTCATGGTGCTGCCGGTCAGCGCGGCGCGGAGCGGCTGCGCCACCTGGCCGAGCTTGCGGCCGGCCGCTTCCGCGAACTCACGCAGCGCCGCATCCAGCGCCGGTGGCGTGAAGTCGGTGGCGGCGAGTACCGGGGCAACCTGCCGCAGCGTCGCTTTGCTTTCCGGGGTCAACAGAGCCAGCGCCTTCGGCTCGAATGGCAAGGGGGTGGGCCTCAGCAGGAAGGCAGCACTTTCCGTGAGGTCGGCCAATGTCTTGGCACGCTCCTTCAACCCCGGCATCAATGCCCGGATGCGGGCCACCCCGGTTGGGTCCGCGTGCAGGCCATACGTCGCCGCAAGCCGCCCAACGACCTCCCGCGTCAGCCGGTCGTCGTCGGCCCGGCGCAGCCACACGCCGTTGATGTGCTGCAGCTTGGAAAAGTCCATCCGCGCCGCTGCCTTGCCAACGCCGTCCAGGTCGAACAAGCGGACCGCCTCCTCACGGTCCAGCACTTCGGCATCGCCGTGGCCCCAGCCAAGGCGGAGCAGGTAGTTGCACAGCGCCTCCGGCAGGAAGCCCTGCTCGCGGTATTCCAGCACGCTGACGGCGCCATGCCGCTTCGACAGCTTGGCGCCGTCCGGGCCGTGGATCATCGGCAGGTGGGCGAAGCGGGGCAGATCCCAGCCCATGCCCTGGTAGATCTGGATCTGGCGAAACGTGTTGGTCATGTGGTCGTCGCCGCGGATCACGTGGGTGATCGCCATGTCGTGGTCGTCCACCACGACGGCGTGCAGGTAGGTCGGCGTGCCGTCGCTGCGCAGGATGATCATGTCGTCCAG
>CALMAB010000486.1 GCA_937858325.1 uncultured Acetobacteraceae bacterium | reverse complement strand
GTGCACGTGGGCACGGATGCGGGCGGCAGCATCCGCATCCCGGCGGCCTGGTGCGGCGCGGTCGGGTTGAAGCCGACGTTCGGGCGCGTGCCGCAATGGCCGGTCGGCGCGTTTGGCGCGGTGGCCGTGGCCGGGCCGATCACCCGGACCGTGCGGGACGCGGCGCTGATGCTGTCCGCGCTGGCGCGCTTCGATGCGCGCGATCCCTACAGCCTGCCGGACGATCCCCGGGATTGGCGGGACGGCATCGAGGGGGGCGTGGCGGGCCTGCGCATCTGGGTGCGGCGGCGTCCCGGATTCGAGGCGCTGGTGGACGCCGATGGCATCGCCGCCGTGGAGCATGCCGCCGCGGTCCTGGCCGACGCGGGCGCCGCCATCGAGGACGAGGACCCGGGCCTGCCGGACGCCGCCGCCGCGTTCGGCCGGGTCTGGGGCGTGGCGCTGGCGGCCCTGGTCGAAGGCTTGCCGCCCGGGAAGCGCGGCCTGCTCGATGCCGGCATCCAGGAGGTCGCGGCGGAGCAGGCAGGCCTGTCCGCCGCGGCGATGCTGCAGATCGAGGCGCTGCGGGTGGAAGCCGCGCACCGCATGGCGCTGTTCCACCGCCGGTTCGACCTGGTGCTGTGCCCCACGGTGCCGGGTTTGCCCATGCTGGCCGACGCGCCGACGACCGAGCCGTCGTTGGCGCTTATGACGCATTGGGCGCCATGGACCGCGCTGTTCAACCTGACGCGCCAGCCGGCGATCACCGTGCCGCTCGGACTGGGCGCCGCCGGGTTGCCGCGCAGCGTGCAACTCGCGGCGGCGCTGTACGGGGACGACCTGGCGCTGCGGGCCGCCCGGGTGCTGGAACGGGCCGTGCCGTTCCCGGCGGCCCGGCTGGGCTGACCCGGCTAGACGCCGCCGCGGGCGAGATAGGCGGCGCGCATCGGCTTCAGCAGCGCCAACGCCAGCACGGCCGTGAGCAGGTCGGCGCCGATCGCCAGGCCGAACACCGGGGACCAACTGCCGGTGCCGTCGTGCAGCAGCGACGCCATGGGGCCGCCGAGGATCGCGCCGATGCCCTGGGCGATATACAGGCAGCCGTAGTTCTTGGTGGCGTGCGTGGCCCCGAACGTGTCGGTCAAGGTCGCGGGGAACAGCGAGAAGATCTCGCCCCAGCCGAAGAACACGAGGCCGGACAGCAGGACGAACAGCAGCGGGTTGCCGGCCGAGGCCAGCCAGGCGGCCATTGCCAGGCCCTCCAGCCCGAAGGCGAGCGCCATGGTGTTCTCCCGCCCGATTCGGTCGGACACCCAGCCAAAGAACGGCCGGGTCAGGCCGTTGCAGAAGCGGTCCACCGTGAGCGCGAGCGGCAGGGCGGCGAAGCCCCACACGGCGAGCTTGGCGATGCCGAAGTCCCCGGCTATTGCCCCGATCTGCGATGTCACCATCAGGCCGGAGGTGGACATCATCGACATCATCGCGAACATCAGCCAGAACACCGGGCTGCGCAGCATGGACGCGGTGTCCACGTCCGCGCTTCCGCCCGCCAGCCGCACCGGTGCCACGGCCGGCGGCGCGCGAAGGCCGAGGGCCGCCAGCACCCCGACCGCGCCGAGGATCAGGCCGAACCTGAGCAGCGTCGCGCCAACGCCGTCCGCGGCCAGGCTGTCGGCGATGGGAAAGGTGGTCACGATGGCGCCCATGCCGTAGCCGGCCGCGACCACGCCGGCCGCGAAGCCGCGCCGGTCCGGGAACCAGCCCACCATCTGCCCGACGACGCCGATATAGACGATTCCGGTGCCCAGTCCGCCCAGCAGCCCGTAGGTCAGATAAAGCCCGGCCAGCGAGGTGGCGGAGGCCGCGAGCACCCAGCTCAGCCCGGTCAGCCCGGCGCCGAACGCGATCAGCCAACGCGGGCCGAACCGTTCAACCAGCCAGCCCTGGAACGGGCTGAAAAAGGTTTGCAGGACGATGAGGATGCTGAACGTGACCTGCACGCCGGCCGCCGTGGCGCCTAGCGCGGCGCCGAGCGGCTTCGTGAACAACGTCCAAACGTATTGCGGGCTGGAGATCGCCATCATGCAAAGCAGGCCCAGGCCCAACTGCACCCACCGGGTGCTGGCAACGGGCAGGGCGGCGGGCGGTCGAAGCGTGGCGCTCATGATGGTTCCCGAGACGGTTCGCCTCGGAATAAGCAAGACGGGTGCCAGGATGTGCGTTGGGGGAAGCGCGAAGAGAAAGGCTGCGGCCTATTCCGCGGCGGTGGCCGTGGCGGTCAGGCGCTTCGCCGTGTTGCAGATGGTCGCCAGCGTGTACGGCTTGCTGATGAACACGTCCTGCCCGGAGCCGTCGGTTTCCTCATCCGGACCGCCCGTCATGAAGATGATGGGCAGGTTGGGCAGGTTCTCCCGGGCCTTCAACGCCAAGGCATGGCCGTTGATCGTCCCTGGCAATTGGATGTCGGTCAGCAACAGGCTGATCTCTTGATAGTCTTGCAGGATCGGCAGCGCGGCGTCGCCGGTTTCGGCTTCAAGCACTTGGAAGCCCTCGTCGCTGAGCGCCTCGACCAGGGTCAAGCGGACAAGGAACTCGTCCTCGACGACGAGTACCTTGGATTGCTTGCCACCTGCATCCGACATTCCTGCAGCCTCGCGGATTTACGGCGTGTTGGCAAGTCGTTCGCGCCGTTCTCACAATCAAGCAGCCGTGACCAAAAATGAGAAAACCCGCATCAAGGCAGGTTTGGCACCGTGTCAAACGCCGTCCCGACGCCTTGTGCCGGCGCGAAAGGCAGCACAGCCCGGCGTGGAAAACGTTGCACCCTGGTATGGCCTGCTATGGTAGCCTGCCCAGGACGCCAACGCCGGGTGGGGCGGGCATGGAGTTTTCAATGCGGCTGCTTTTGGCGTTCATCCTGCCCCTGGCGCTCTTGGCGCCGATGGCCGGCCCGGCACGGGCCGGCGGCCTTGCCATCGTGCTGAATTCCGGCGACGCGACCCTGAGCGTCCTCGACATGGCGCATGAAACCGAGCTGCGCCGGGTGCCCGTGCTGCGGGAACCGCACCACGTCGCGCTCAGCCCGGACGGGGCCGACCTGCTGGTGGGCGACGCGGGCGCGAACGAGATGCTGTTTCTTGATCCGCGCACCGGGGACATCCGGCGCCGGGTGCCGATGGCCGACCCCTACCACCTGGCGTTCAGCCCGAACGGCAAGTGGCTGACCGTGACGGGCCTGGCACGCAACCAGGTCGATGTTTACGACGCCGCCACCATGGCGTTGGCCAAGCGCTTCCCGCTCAGCACGATGCCGAGCCACGTGACCTACGCGCCGGACAGCAGCATGGCCTACGTGACGCTGCAGGGCACCAACCGGCTGGCCGCCATCGACCTCCGGCACCAGGTGGTGAGCTGGACGGCCGAGGTCGGGGCGACGCCGGCCGGGGTAATCTGGCTGAATGGCAAGCTGCTGGTGGCCAACATGGGGTCGGACCATTTCGCAGTGGTGGACCCCGTCGATGGCCGGGTCGAGCAACGCATCCACACGGGCCGCGGGGCGCACCAGTTGTTCCTGTCGCCGGACCGCAAGACGCTGTGGGTCAACAACCGGGTGGACGGCACGACGGTGGCGCTGGATGCGGCGACGCTGGCCACGATCCACAGCTACCGGGTGCCGGGCGGGCCGGACTGCATCGACTTCGCGCCGGACGGCAAGCTGTGGATCACCCAAAGGTTTATCCAAAAGGTCGGCGTGCTCGACCCGGCGACCGGCGCCCTGCAATCCATCCCCGTCGGGCGTTCGCCGCACGGCATCTTCCTCACGGGGGCGCGATGACGGACCCGTTCAGCCTGGCGGCTGGCTGGCTGACCGAGACCGTGCTGCTGCCGGCGCTCTACGCCGTGGGCGGGATGGAGTGGGAGGAGGTCGCCTTCGGCTGGGCGCTGTTCGCCTGCTATGGCGTGGCGCAGGTCGCGGTGACGTTCGCCGTCTGCCTGCCGCTGGAGCGTTGGCGCCCGGTGGAACGGTGGCCGGACCAGAAGGCGGTTTGGGTGGACGTGCTCTACACCCTGCTGTCCCGCGTGGGCGTGTTGCCGCTGGTGACGTTCGTGCTGTTTTACCAGCTCCAGGTGGGGCTGAACGGGTGGCTGTCCGACCATGGCTGGGTGCCGCCGACGCTGGAGCGGCTGGTTCCGGCGCTGCTCGGCCACCACCTGCTGACCTTCTTCCTGTATGCCGTGATCCTGGACTTCTCCGAGTATTGGCGGCACCGGCTGTCGCACCGGTTCGGCTGGTGGTGGGCACTGCACTCGCTGCACCACGCGCAGCGGCAGATGACGTTCTGGTCCGATGACCGGAACCACCTGCTGGACGACCTGATCGGCTTTGCCTGGTTCACCGCGGTCGCGTTGCTGATCGGCATCCCGCCCATGCAGTTCCCGCTGCTGGTGCTGCTGCTGCGGTTCCTGGAAAGCCTGTCGCACGCCAACGCCCGGCTGTCCTTCGGCTGGCTGGGGGAGCGGCTGCTGGTGTCACCCCGGTTCCACCGCTCGCACCACGGCGTGCTGGCGGCGGGGCAGCAGAGCGCCAACTACGGCGCGATCCTGCCGTGGTGGGACGTGCTGTTCGGCACGGCCGACTTCGACCGCGCCTACGTCCGCACCGGGGACCCCTCGGCGGAAGAGGCGTTGGCGACCGGGAGCTACGTCCAGCAGCAATGGGCCGGGCTGCGCCGCATGGCGCGCATGGCCGGCTGGACCGGTCCCCGCCAGGCCGGGGGCTTCAAGCGGGGACATTGAGCAGCGGCTACGCCTTGACCGCGGCGATCGATTTACGGATCACCTCTTCCGCCGCTTCCTTCCCGGCCCAGCCCCTGACCTTGACCCACTTGCCCGGCTCCAGGTCCTTGTAGCGCGTGAAGAAGTGCTCGATGGCGGCGCGGGTGATGGCCGGCAGGTCCTCGACCGCATGGACCTCGGTGAACTGCGTGTGGATTTTGTCGTGCGGGACGCAGATGATCTTCTCGTCCTGGCCGCTTTCGTCCTCCATCTGCAACATGCCGATGGGGCGGCAGCGGATCACGGCGCCGGGCACCACGGAGGCGGGGGCGAGCACGAGCGCGTCGGCCGGGTCGCCGTCGTCGGCGAGGGTGCCGGGGATGAAGCCGTAGGCCGCCGGGTAGGCCATGGGGGTGAACAGGAAGCGGTCCACGAACACGGCGCCGCTCTCCTTGTCGACCTCGTACTTGACCTGGCTGCCTTGCGGGATCTCGATCACCCCGTTGATGTCGTGCGGCGGAGCCTTGCCGGGCGGGATTTTGGAGACGTCCATGGCGCGGTTCCATCGTTGGTGCGGGGCGGCGGGACCATAGCGGCGCGGGTGGGGCTTGCCAACGCGGGGGGAGTGCGGGTCATTCTGTGGTATGAATGGTCCGGTCCTGGCGGCTAGGGCTTGGGGGTGCGCCGTCGATGTGTCATACAGTTTGTGTGCCCGCGGCAGGGAAGGTCGTCGGACAGGCTTGCAGGAGCTTGCACCATGGATGCGGCGAGTGAAGTTCGGGACATCCGAAGCCGGGCGAGCTTCGGCTGATGACGGTCGATGTTGTTCCGAGTCCGGCGGCTGACCTCCTGGCTGCTGCCGGTGGCCGCCGCTTCGCCTGCGTCTTGGCTGACCCGCCTTGGCAGTTCGTCAACCGCACGGGCAAGATGGCGCCCGAGCACAAGCGTCTCAGCCGTTACGGGACAATGGACCTGGCCGCGATATCCACGCTGCCTGTGGCCAACATCAGCGAGGCAGTTTCTCATCTGTATCTCTGGGTGCCCAATGCCTTGCTGCCCGAAGGCTTGCAGGTGATGAAGGCCTGGGGGTTCAGCTACAAGAGCAACATCGTTTGGCATAAGCTCCGCAAGGATGGGGGCAGCGACGGGCGCGGCGTGGGTTTCTACTTCCGCAACGTGACCGAGCTTGTGCTGTTCGGCGTGCGGGGCAAGAACGCGCGAACGCTGCAACCCGGGCGGACCCAGGTGAACTATCTCGGCACCCGCAAGCGGGAACACTCGCGCAAGCCGGATGAATTGTATCCGATCATCGAAGCGTGCAGCCCGGGACCGCGAATCGAGTTGTTCGCTCGCGGCGTCCAGCCTGGGTGGACCGTATGGGGCAATCAAGCCGCCGCCGATTATGAGCCGTCGTGGCCCACCTACAGGCACAACAGCGCCGCCAAACGCGGGCAGTATCCGACGTTGCCCTTTCCGGGGAAGTGAGCGTCACCCTTCCTCGTCGTCATCGTCGGAAGCTGAGCGGCTCCGGCGTTTGGCGCCTTTCTCTTTCTCAGCGGCCATGCGTGCTTTGAGGGCCGCAAGAGCTTCGGGACCGTCGTCCACGAACAGTGCCGGCCGTAAGGCAAAAGTCAGCACGGGACACCCTCCGCCACCGCCGCCTTCGACCTTGGTCCATAACCTTTCGTGGTGCGTGGTGGCTTTCCCGTAAGAGCTGCCTTTGCCGATCTGCTTGAATATCCGCTGCAGTTCCCAAGACCGCGTTATAATGATCCCGACCTGTATGGCCCTCAGATCGAACAGCAAGCGAAAGTTGTTCAGGTCACGATCAAAGAACGGGTCCTTGTTGTTCCACTCCATCTCGACAGCGACGCCGTTCTTGAAGCAGTCCACCGCATGGGTAGGGCTGGTGAACTCGGTTTGATCAACCATGATCGAGGTCGCGAATCCCTTCTCCTCCCAGCCCTTCGCATAGAGAGCCTCGTCAACACGCTGGCTGACAAGCGAGCGGTTGCCGCCTCCGACCGTCACCTCGGATTTCAGCAGGCGGAAGCCGCGCAGCACGTCCTGCACGTCCTGCCATTCGGTTGGGCAAGCCGTAGAAAGCACCCCGGCGGCGTTGCGCCATTCCTTCACGTGATAACGCTCTTGCAGGTCGGGTGGAACGAGATGCAGCGTGGACATAGGCCGGCATGGTGCAGCTGCTTGAACGATTCTGGAAGGCGGCTCGCTGGCAGGATAAATCCGCTCAATGCGCCGGTAGCTCAATGCAAAGCGTCGGGCGCGGCTCGCCACCTTCCTACGCCTGGCTAGGCGGCCATTGCTGAGCCGCGTGCAGCACGCGCAGGATCGACACCGCGCGGGCGTCCTTGGCATAGACCACCACATCGTTCGTCCGCACCACCATTTCACGCGTGCCGGCGACCCGGCCTGTCCTGTAAGAGCTTCGGGTGTTCGGGCAACCTGGCCGTGCTGGCTTCGATGTCGTCTTTGAGACGCTGGGCGGCCTCGGGATTGTCGTCGGATATATAATCAACAATCGCCAACAGATCGGCGCGGGCTGTTTGCCGCCATTCAAGCACCAGCACGGGCACGGCGCTTCCTGTCAATTAAGGCCTGCGCTTCATCCATGACTTGTATGTGCGGCGCCGAAGGTCTGGCATCCTCAATCGCTTCCAGCACCTTGGCTCGGAACCATGCGTCATAGGCGTCAGGATCAGCCGTCAAGGCGGCTGGCAGCCCGCCTTCCTTGGTGATGCGGGTCAGCAAGATGCGTACCGCATCCGAGACGGTCAGGCCGAAGTTGGCGAGCTTCTCCGCCGCTTGTGCCTTGAGCTGGTCATCAACGCGGACGTGGAGCATCGAGGTTTGAGCCATCGCAGCCGGTCCTCTTGTGGCGGAACTGACCAAAAATATGTATCTCATTTGAGATGCAGTCAAGCGGTGGTCGCGCCGCTTCTGAAACCCGCCGCGGCCTATTTTGCCCATTTGTCGATGTTCAGCACGCACTGGAATTGCTCGGAAGCGGCTGCTGGTCGATGCTGCCCATGCAGCATTGTTAGGGAGCGGCGACATGGCAACGTATGTCCACGTGAACCTGCGTATAAAGGATCCTGCCAGGCAGGCGGTGCTGGCGCCGCGGTTTCGGGCTGCGCTAGAGGCAGCAGGAGGCCGCATCCTGCACTTTGGACCGGTAGTCCAGACGCTCGAAGGGGACGTGGCGCCACTGCCCATAGCCGGCGTCTTTGAATTCGCGACTTTGGCAGAGGCAATGACGTTCTATCAGTCACCGGAATACGCACCGCTCAAGGCTGAACGCGAGGCGGCGCAGGAAGCACGAATGTTTGTGGTCGATGCGGGCTGATGCCTGAGAACTGTTAAAGACGCGCGAAAACGGAACGGCAGCTTACCAACCTTCGCTCTCGAAGCAGTCGGACCGCAATCCACCTGCCACGGTCATTCAGACCGAGTCACGACCCGCTGGATGTCCGCCTTGAGGGCCGAAGCGGGAGCGTGGTAAACACCCCCAGGGGCGCCTGTAGCTCAGTTGGTTAGAGCGGGCCGCTCATAACGGCTTGGTCGCAGGTTCGAGTCCTGCCGGGCGCACCCGCTTGTCCCCCGATCCCGGCCCCCCTAAACACACCGAGACCCACGCCTCCAGGAGCCTGCGCCATGGCCAGCTACCAATACGTCTATGTCATGAAGGACGTGACCAAGAACTTCCCCGGCGGGCGAGAGGTGTTCAAGGGCATCACCCTGTCCTTCCTGCCCGGCGTGAAGATCGGCATCCTCGGCGTGAACGGCGCCGGCAAATCGACGCTGCTGAAGATCATGGCGGGGATCGAGACCGAGTACGGCGGCGAGGCCTGGGCGGCGGAGGGCGTGCGCGTCGGCTACCTGGAGCAGGAGCCGAAGCTCGACGAGAGCAAGACGGTGGCGGAGAACGTGCTGCTGGCGTTCGGCCCGCTGACCGCGGCCTTGGCGCGGTTCAACGCGATCTCCGAGGAGTTCGCGGAGCCGATGGACGACGACAAGATGACGGCGCTCCTGGCCGAGCAGGCGGAGCTGCAGGAGAAGATCGACGCGGAAGAGGGCTGGGACCTGGACCGCCAGGTGGAGATCGCGCTCGACGCGCTGCGCTGCCCGCCGCCGGACGCCAACGTGACGCGGCTTTCGGGCGGCGAGCGGCGCCGGGTGGCGCTGTGCCGGCTGCTGCTGGAAAAGCCGGACCTGCTGCTGCTGGACGAGCCGACCAACCACCTGGACGCGGAAAGCGTCGCCTGGCTGGAGCGCACGCTGCGCGAGTTCGCCGGCACGGTGATGATCGTCACCCATGACCGCTATTTCCTGGACAACGTGACCAACTGGATCCTGGAGATCGAGCGCGGGCGCGGCTACCCGTTCGAGGGCAACTATTCGTCCTGGCTGGCGCAGAAGCTGAAGCGGCTGCAGCAGGAGGAGAAGGAGGAAAGCGCCCGGCAGCGGGCGCTCGCCGCCGAGGAGGAGTGGATCCAGAGCAGCCCGCGCGCCCGGCAGACCAAGAGCCGCGCCCGCATCGCCAAGTACGAGGAGATGCAGCAGAAGTCGCTGGAAATGCAGACCGGCGTGGCGGACATCGTGATCCCACCGGGTCCGCGGCTGGGCAGCCTGGTGATCGAGGCCGAAAAGGTGCGGAAGGCCTACGGCAACCGGCTGCTGATGGACGACCTGGACTTCAAGCTGCCGCCCGGCGGCATCGTCGGCGTGATCGGCCCGAACGGCGCCGGCAAGACGACGCTGTTCCGCATGATCACCGGGGAGGAGCACCCGGACTCCGGCGCGCTCAAGGTGGGGGACACCGTGAAGCTCGGCTACGTCGATCAGTCCCGCGACAGCCTGGACGCCACCAAGTCGGTGTGGGAGGAGATCAGCGGCGGCACCGACGTGATCTACCTGGGCAAGCGCGCCGTGCCGTCCCGCGCCTACGTCGGCGCGTTCAACTTCAAGGGGTCGGACCAGCAGAAGAAGGTCGGCATCCTGTCGGGCGGCGAGCGCAACCGCGTCCACCTGGCGAAGATGCTGAAGTCCGAGAGCAACGTCATCCTGCTGGACGAGCCGACCAACGACCTGGACGTGGACACGCTGCGCGCGCTGGAGGAGGCACTGGCCGAATACGCCGGCTGCGCCGTGATCATCAGCCACGACCGCTGGTTCCTGGACCGGCTGGCGACGCACATCCTGGCCTTCGAGGGCGACAGCCACGTCGAGTGGTTCGAGGGCAACTTCCAGGCCTACGAGGCGGACAAGCGACGACGGCTCGGCGCCGAGGCGACCGAGCCGCACCGGATCAAGTACCGGCCGCTCTCCCGCTAAGCCGCACCCGGTAGCGCCACCGTGAACCCGGCCTGGGTGATCCGGACCGGACGGATGGTGCTGTCCCCCGTGGGCTGGCAAGACCTGCCGGACTTGCAGGCGTTGAAGGGCAACCCCCTGGTGTTCGCGCACATGCTCGGCGGCGTGCGGTCGCCGGGTCAGGTCGCGGAGGAGCTGGCGCAGGACGTCGCGTTTTGGCCGGCGCACGGCGTGGGCATGTGGCTGGCGCGGGACGTGTCGGGCCAAGCCGCCCTTGGCCTGACTGGCGTACATGAGCGTCCGGATGGCCGGGGCATGGGGCTGCGCTTCGCCTTTCGGCCGGAAATGCGCGGGCGCGGGCTGGCGCGGGAGGCCGCAGGCGCCGCGCTGCGCTTTGCCCACGACCAGGCCGGGTTGCGCCGGGTCGTGGCGGTGGCGCGGGACAGCAACTTCTCGTCCCGCGTCCTGCTCGGCGCCATCGGCATGAGGCCGTGCGACGCGTTCGAGCGCGACGGCCACCCCATGTTGGTGTTCGAAAGCGTGGCTACGCGGCCGCCTGCTGCCGCATGGCGTTGATCAGGGCGCCCACGTCGTTGTTGTTGCGGGAGATGTACGCCGCGTAGTCGCTGCGCTGGGTCACGCGCAGGCTGATGCCTTCGGCGACCACGTCGATGATCTTGGGCCGGCCGGTCGCCTGGCTGACCACCCATTGCACGTTGTTCGGCTGCTGGTTCGGGCGGTGGATCACCGTGCCCACCAGGCTGTTGCCTTCCTGCTGGGTCGTGGTGGTCGGGTTGAAGGTGACGCCCTGGAACTGGCCGAGCCTGCTGCCGATGTTGTTCAGCAGCACGGCGTGGAAGAGCTGGGAGAACTGCTGCTGCTGCTGGGGCGTCGCGGTGCGCCAGTAGCGGCCGAGGCAGAAGCGGGCGATGGCATCCACGTCCACGGACTCCTCGATCAGCGGGTCGAGCCGGCGCTTCTTCTCGTCGTAGGAGCCGGGGCCGTTCACAATTTTGACCAGGGCGTTGCCGAGTTGCACCACGAAGCCGGTGGCGTCCCCGGCCGGCTGCGCCCAGGCGCTGGCCCAGGGCCGGGCGGCGAGGACCGCCGTGGCGGCCACGGAATAGGTCAGGAGGTCGCGGCGTGTCAGCATGGCTCTGCTTTCAATGTCGTGTGGCGGTTCTACGTCATACGGTCTATGGTCCCATAGACAGTTCTGCGGAACGTGCGGCGCCGCGTGGCGTTGCGCGAGACCCGCTGTTTCCTAAATGGGCGTGGGCGGCACGCCGCGCCAGCATAGCCGGGATTGCACCATGAACCAGATCACCGCCCACCCCCCCGAGGCCGAGGCGCCCGCGACGCTGGAGCGTTGGCTGACCGGTCCCCGATTCGCCGGGCTGCCCGCCCGCTCCGCGTCCTTGCCGGCGCCGGCGCTGTCCTTTGAGTTCTTCCCGCCGAAGAACGACGCGCTCGAATCGCAGCTTTGGACCTGCATCCGCCGGCTGGAGCGGCTGGCACCGCGCTTCGTGTCCGTCACCTACGGCGCGGGCGGCACGACGCAAGCCCGCACCCACGCGACGGTCAGCCGGATCGTGAAGGAAACCGGGCTGACGCCGGCCGCGCACCTCACCTGCGTCGGCGCGTCGCAGGGCGAGGTCGATGACGTGGCCCGGCAGTACCGGGACGCCGGCGTGCGGCACATCGTGGCGCTGCGCGGCGACGCGCCGCCGGGCCAGGACTATGCGCCGCATCCGGAGGGTTACGCCTACGCCGCCGACCTAGTGGCCGGGCTGCGCCGGGTGGCGGACTTCGAGGTGTCCGTCGCGGCCTATCCCGAAACGCACCCGACGGCGCTGAACGCTGATCACGACCTGGACAACCTGAAGCGCAAGCTCGACGCCGGGGCGACTCGGGCGATCACGCAGTACTTCTTCGACGGCACGATCTTCCTGCGCTTCCTGGACCGGGCGCTGGCCGCCGGGATCACCGCGCCCATCGTGCCCGGCATCATGCCGGTGTCCAACTACGCCCAGGCGGCGAAGTTCAGCGCCATGTGCGGCACCAGCGTGCCGGACTGGCTCGGCGCCATGTTCGAGGGCACGGAGGACGACCCGGAAACCCGGCGCATGATCGCCGCCATCGTCGCGGCGGAGCAGGTGCGCCTGCTGCAGGCGAACGGGGTGGACGAGTTCCATTTCTACACGCTGAACCGCCCGGACCTCACCTACGCCATCGCCCACCTGCTGGGCGTCCGGGCCAAGCCGGCCGCAACGGCGGCTTGAGGGGCGAGGGCCGCGCGTCCTGAGCGCGGCGGCGGGCTCGCCGGGTTGGCGGCGTTTGCCATCCGTTCTATAGCCCGGTGATGTCCGCCCCGACGCCCGTCCCGTGACCGAGTACCTCGCCCGGCTCAACCCCGAGCAGCGCCAAGCGGTCGAGGCGGTGGACGGTCCCGTCCTGGTGCTGGCCGGCGCCGGCACGGGCAAGACCCGCGTGCTCACCACCCGGTTCGCGCACATCCTGCTGACCGGACGGGCGGCGCCGGGCCAGGTGCTGGCGGTGACGTTCACCAACAAGGCGGCGCGGGAGATGCGGGAGCGCGTCGGCGCGATCCTGGGCCGCCCGGCGGAGGGCTTGTGGCTCGGCACCTTCCACGCGCTGTGCGCCCGGATGCTGCGGCGGCACGCGGAACTGGTGGGGCTGACCTCCGGCTTCACCATCCTGGACTCCGACGACCAGCTGCGCCTGCTGAAGCAGGTGATGGAGGCGGCGCGGATCGACGCCAAGCGTTGGGCGCCCCCGGCGCTGATGGGCATGATCCAACGCTGGAAAGATCGCGGCCTGACGCCCGACCGCGTGACCGCGGCGGAGGAAGGCGACTTCGCGGGCGGCCAGTCCCGCAGCCTGTATGCGGCGTATCAGGCGCGGCTCAAGCAGCTCAACACCGCCGATTTCGGCGACCTGCTGCTGCACATGACGGAGATCCTGCGCGGCCATCCGGAGATCCTGGCGCAGTATCACCAAAGGTTCCGCTACATCCTGGTGGACGAGTACCAGGACACCAACCTGGTGCAATACCTGTGGCTGCGTTTGCTGGCGCAGTCGCATAAAAATATCTGCTGTGTGGGAGATGACGATCAGTGCTTGGCGAGCGGAACGCCCGTCATGCTGCCCGACCGCAGCCAGCAGCCCATCGAAACCATCAAGCAAGGCGACCACGTCCTTGCCTGCTACGGCAGTGGTGAGTTCCGCCCGGCGCGTGTCACGAACGCTTTCGCCCGGCGCAGCAATCAGCCGCTCGTCCGCATCCGGCTTGCGGATGGGCGCGAGCTGGTCAGCACGCCGGGTCATGTCCACTTCGCCGACGTGATCCGGGGGGAAAGCCCGCAGCGGTTCTATACCTACCTGATGCGGCGCGGGGACCGGTATCGCATCGGCACGTCCCAAATCTACACGCAGGGGCAGGCCAAGCCGACCATCGGCTACAAGCAGCGCTGCCTGCAAGAGCACGCCGACGCCGTGTGGCTCGTCGACGCCTTTGCCTCTGAGGTCGAGGCGCGCGAATGCGAACACGTCCTCAGCCTTCGCTACGGCGTGACGACGCTGCCCTTCGTGGCGCGCCCGACAGGCCGCATGACGGGCCTGGTTGGCGATCAAGGCCGGCTTGATCGCATCCACACCAGCTTGACGGGCGGCGATGGCGCGGCTCGGCTCATGCACGATCACGGCCTCGATGCGGATCAGCCGCACCACGTGCCGCAAACTGCACGGGGACGGCGGCGCAACCTGACCCTCACCTTGTTCGCGGATCGGCGGGGCCGCACGCCGATGCACCGTGTCGCAGTCAGCGGCAACGACGCGGCTGGGTTGGAGGCCGTGCGAGCCGCCGGGCTGAACGCGCAGCTTTACGCGCGCAACCCGCAGAACTGGCGGTATGAGTCAGGCTTCAAGGATGTGGCCCAGGCTGATGCCGTCCGGGTGCGGCTGGAGCCGTTCATGCCGCTCACGGTCTTGCGCAAGGCCAACCTGCTTGGCAAGCCGCTGACGCTCCGCCCGGCGTCGCAGGTCCGGCCCGGCATGGTGCTGGCCGGCGTGGATGGGCGGCATCACGCGGTCGTTTCCGTCGAGACCGTGTCCGACGCGATCACTGTTCATGACCTTGATATCGAAGGCGTACACAACTTCATCGCCAACGGCATCGTCACGCACAACTCGATCTATTCGTGGCGCGGCGCCGAGGTCGAAAACATCCTGCGGTTCGAAAAGGACTTCCCCGGCGCGCAGATCGTCAAGCTGGAGCGCAACTACCGGTCCACCGCGCCGATCCTGGCCGCCGCGGCCGGGTTGATCGCCAACAACGAGGGGCGGCTCGGCAAGACGCTGCGCTCCGGGCGCAACGACGCCCACGGCGAGAAGGTCAGCGTCGTCAGCCTGTGGGACTCGGACGAGGAGGCCCGCATGGTCGGCGACCGGATCGAGGTGCTGCGCCGGGAGGGACACCCGCTGGCCGAGGTGGCGATCCTGGTCCGCACCGGCGCGCAGACCCGTGCCTTCGAGGAGCGGATGATCACGCTCGGCCTGCCCTACCGCGTGGTGGGCGGCCTGCGCTTCTATGAGCGTGCCGAAATCCGCGACGCCATCGCCTACATGCGCGTGCTGCACCAGCCGTCCGACGACCTGGCGTTCGAGCGCATCGTCAACGTGCCCCGGCGCGGCGTGGGGGATGTTGCGCTGCGTGCCATGCATGTGGAGGCTCGGACGCTGGAGGTTCCGCTCGCCTTGGCCGGCGAGCGCCTGGTGCAATCGGGCGGGCTGAAAGGCCGGGTCGGGGCGGCGCTGAAAGAGTTGTTCCAGCAGTTCGCCCGCTGGCGGGAGGAGCTGTCGCGCGACGGCCACGTGCTGACGCTGGCAAAGATGCTGGACGAGAGCGGCTACACCGACATGTGGAAGCAGGACAAGTCGCCGGACGCGCCGGGGCGGCTGGAGAACCTGAAGGAGCTGGTGCGGGCGCTCGCCGACTTCGAGACGCTGGCCGGGTTCCTGGATCACGTGTCGCTGGTGATGGAGAACGAGCAGAACGCCGAGGGCGACCGCGCCAGCATGATGACGCTGCACGGGGCGAAGGGGCTGGAGTTCGATACCGTGTTCCTGCCGGGCTGGGAGGAGGGCCTCTTCCCCAGCCAGCGCACCCTGGACGAGGGCGGGCTGAAGGGGCTGGAGGAGGAGCGGCGCCTGGCCTATGTCGGCCTGACCCGCGCCCGCAAGCTCGCCGTGGTCAGCTATGCCGCCAACCGGCGCCTATACGCCAACTGGCAGAGCAGCATCCCGAGCCGCTTCGTGGACGAGTTGCCGGAC
>CALMAB010000485.1 GCA_937858325.1 uncultured Acetobacteraceae bacterium | reverse complement strand
GTATTGCACCACGGACGCGGCGACCGCGAAGGAGATGTCGATGCCGCCGGCGATCAGCACCACCAAGAGGCCGACGCCGAAGATGATGTTAACCGCGCTGGCGTTCAGCAGGTCGAACAGGTTGGGCAGGGTGAGGAAGGTGGGGGCGAGCAGCCCCAATCCCCCGCCCATCAGGAGGATCACGAGGAGGAGCCACCCCTCGGTGCCCCCGATGCCGAGCCTAGGCATGTATGGCCCCCTCGATGGCATCGATCCCGGTCTCGCCCGGCACGTAGGCGCCGACGATGCGGCCGTCCCGCATGTGCAGGATGCGGTCGGCGTTGAAGTAAACCTCGGGGATCTCGTCCGAGATGAGCAGGATCGCCATGCCGGCCTCCGCCAGCTTGCGGACGATGGCGAAGATGCCGGCGCGGGCGCCCACATCGACGCCCACGGTCGGGCTGTCCAGGATCAGCAGCTTGGGATGCGTGGCCAGCCACTTGGCCAGCACGATGCGCTGCTGGTTGCCGCCCGACAGCGTTGAAACGGCGTGGTCGGGATGGCCGATCTTGACGCCGAGGTCGCGCACCCAGTCATCGACCAGCGCATCCTGGCGCCGGGCGGAGATGAGGCGGCCGGGGCCGAGCAGGCTGTCAAGCACGGTGATCGCCGTGTTGTCCGAAATCGACTGCGGCTGGACCAGGCCAAGCTGCAACCGGTCCTCCGACACGTAGGCGACCCCGGCCCGGATCGCCTCGCGGTTGCTCGCGAAGCGCACGGGCCGGCCCTCCAACGTGACCGTCCCGGCGGAGGCCGGGGCCATGCCGAACAGGCTGAGCGCCAGCTCGGTGCGGCCGGAGCCGAGGCGGCCGGTGAGGCCCACGATCTCGCCCCGGCGGATCGTGAAGGACACGTCGGCGTAGTCCGGCGCACGGGACAGGGCCTCGACGGACAGCACGACGGGCGCGTCCGACAGGGCACGCGTCTGCACCGCGTAGTCGAAGGTCTTGCCCGTCATCAGCTCGGTGAGCCGGGTTTGCGTCATGCCCTCCGTCGGGAAGGTGCCGACCAGCCTTCCGTCCCGCAGCACGGTGACGCGGCTGCACACGTCCAGCACCTCGGCCAGCCGGTGGCTCACGAACACCACGGCGATGCCCTCGGCGGACAAGCGCCGCACGATGGCCAGCAGCGCGTCCGTCTCGGCCTGGCTGAGCGAGGCGGTGGGTTCGTCCATGAAGACGAGCGTCGCCTCGGCCACCAGGGCGCGCGCCACCGCCACGATCTGGCGCTGCGCGATGGGCAGCGTCCGCAGGGGCGCATGGAGGTCGAGCTTGACCTCGAGCCGGCCGAGAATGCGGGCCGCCGCCGCCCTCATCGCCCCGTAGTTCACCAGGCGGGGCCGGGCGCCGAGGTTGCTTTCAAAGGCGATGTTCTCGGCCACCGTCATTTCCGGGAACAGCGCCAGGTCCTGCCAGATCACCTGGATCCCCAGGGCGCGCGCCGCCGCGGGGTCAAGCCCCTCGATGGAGCGGCCGTTGAACAGCATGGCGGCGCCGGGTTCGGGCGGGTGGACGCCGCTGATGATCTTGATCAGCGTGCTCTTGCCGCAGCCGTTCTCGCCCGCGAGGCACAGCACCTCGCCGCGCCGGACGTCGAACCGCACGTCGTCCAGCGCCTTGACGCCGCCGAACCGCTTCGAGACGTGGTCGAGCTGCAGCAACGGCGCCCCGGCCTCGGCGTGCGGGCTGCCGGCGGTGCTGGACATGGCCGGGTCGCCTTTGGGAAAGATCGACGCTACAGGCCCGTCTTGGCCAGGTCGTCCACCGTGTCCTTGTTCAGGTCCACAAGCTCATCGACGATCAGGTTGTGGCCGTCCGGGTGGACGACGCCAAGCCCCGGCACCGTCGTGCCGTCCTTGATCGGCTCGCCCTTGGCCACCATGGTCCCGAGCGTCACGAACACCTCGCCGGCCAGCGCCGGGTTCCACATGTAGCCGCCGGTAAGCACGCCGTCATGGACCAGCTTCCGGCCCTGCCCCGGCGAGAACGGTCCCATCACGAGGATCTTGCCGGTCATGCGCTTCTCGGCCACCGCGCGGGCGGCGCCGATCGGCCCCTGGCTGCCAAAGGCGAGGAACCCCTTGAGGTCGGGGTGGGCGCGCATCAGGTCGAGCGCCGTGCTGCGGGACTGGTCCACGTTCTCCGCCACGCCGTAGCGGTCGCCCACCAGCGTCATGCCGGGCGCGTTGGCCTTGATGTAGGCGTTGGCGGCGTCGGCCCAGGCGTTGTGCAGCGGAACGGTGAGGGAGCCGACGAACACCGCATACTCGCCCTTGCCGCCCAGGGCGTCCACGAGGCGCTTGCCGTAGGCCTCGCCGAACCCCTTGGAGGAGGCCAGCTCGAAGTCGTAGTCGGCGTTCTTCTGCTTGGGGGACTCATGGGTGATGACCTTGATCCCGGCCGCGCGGGCGCGTTCCAGGACGGGTTCGAGCACCTCGGCGTCGTTCGGCACCACGCCGATGACATCGACCCTCTGGGCGATCAGGTCCTCGACGGCGCGCACCTGCAGGGCCGGGTCGGCGCTGGTCGGGCCGACCATGAAGGCCCGGACGCCAAGCTCGGCGGCCTTTTTCTTGATGCCCGCTTCCATGGCGTTGAACCACGGGATGCCGCCGATCTTGACCACGACGCCGATCACCGGCTTGTCGGGGGAGGCCTGGGCGCCGCCGGCGAACGCCAGGGCGATGATGCCGGCGCACAGCGCACGACGATACTGATTGACCATTCGATGTCCCCCCTTGCCCGCTCCGCAGCGGCACGCTGAGAAAGCCTTCGCGGCTTTGGCTGCAAGCTCAATCCATTTGGCACAGGGCGTCAACGGATGGCTCGGCTTGAGGCCGTCGGGATCTGGTTTGCTTTCCCAGGGTCGGCAGTGCGATGAGCAGCCATGGCGGATTCCAAGACGATTGACTTCGACGCCCTCGCAGCCACCGTCGCACGGGGAACAGGCGCCGGGCGATGCACCATCGCGGTCGTCGGCGCCCCCGGCTCCGGCAAATCAACGCTCGCCGAGCGGCTTGCAGCCCGCATCAACGAGGCGTCGCCTGGCAGCGCGGCCGTGCTGCCGATGGACGGCTACCATTTCGACGACCGCGTCCTCGTGGCGCGAGGGCTGAGGGCGCGCAAGGGGGCGCCCGAGACGTTCGATGTCGGGGGACTGCTCCACATGCTCGGCCGCCTCAAGCGCAACGAGGAAGAGGAGATCGCCGTTCCGGTGTTCGACCGGGCATTGGAGATTGCCCGGGCGGGCGCTTCCCTGATCCCGCGATCCGTGAGCCGGGTGATCGTCGAGGGCAATTACCTTCTGCTCGACCGCCCGCCCTGGCGCGGCCTTCGCGCCTTTTTCGACATCACGGTCGCCATCGCTGTCCCGGAGGACGTGTTGCGCCAAAGGCTGACGGAGCGGTGGCAGGGCTATGGGCTGACGCCAAAGGAGGTCGAGGCGAAGCTCGAATTGAACGACCTGCCGAACGGGCGCTTCGTCGCGTCCAACAGCGTCCCGGCCGGTTTCGTCCTGAGCTAACCTCCGTCCTGTCGCCGCGGCCGGGCGGCGTCAGTTGATGAGGAACCCGCCATCCACCGGCAGGCACACACCGTTCACCATGGCAGCGGCGTCCGACAGCAGGTAGGCGATCACGCTCGACACCTCCTCGGGCTGGACGAAGCGGCCGAGCGGGATGCGGGACAGCATCGGGCCGGATTTGGCCGGGTCGCTCCAGGCCTTCTCGGCCATGGGGGTCAGGGTGATGACGGGGTTGACCGCGTTGACCCGGATGCCCTGGCGGCCCAGCTCGTTCGCCATTGCCCGGGTCAGCCCGTCGAGCGCCCCCTTGGACGCGCAATAGGCGGCGTGGTCGGCAAAGCCGATGAAGGACGAAATGCTGGACACGTTGACGATGGCGCCGGGGAGGCCGCGCGCCAGCCGGTCGCGGGCATACACCTGGCTCACGATCATGGGCGCCCGGCAGTTCACCGCCATCAGGGTGTCGAAGGTCTCGACCGGGAGATCGACAAAGGCGTCAAGCTCCGTCGTGCCGGCGCAGTTGACCAGGAAATCGACGGGCATCGCCTCCTCCGCGGCGGCGCGGGCGTCGTCGGCGTCGGCCAGATCGACGGCCCGGGTGCGGCAGCCGATCCTGGCCTTCAAGGCGTCGAGGTCCGCGGTGGAGCGGCTGAGCGCCACGACCGCCGCGCCGCGGTCCGCCAGGAACACCGCCGTGGCGTGGCCGATGCCCTTGCCGGCGCCCGTCACCAGCACGGTCTTGCCGCTGAAATCCATGGTCTTCCCCGTTGCAGTCCTAAAAGGCGTGGCCGTCCTTGTTGAAGACGTAGGCCCGGGCGGCGTCGAACCCGGCGGTGAACGGTTCGCCCTTGCCGAGCGTTTGCCGGCCCGCGGCCTGCAGCACCACCGGCTCCGCGGCGCGCGTTTGCGCATACACCAGCGTGCTTCCGCCCAGGCTTTCCGACAGGTCGGCGGTCAACTCGATCCGGTTGGGTCCGTCGCCGAGCATCAGATGCTCCGGCCGCAGGCCGAGCAGCACCGTGTCGCCGATCCCCGGACCGGGCTGGGCACCACCGCCGTGCCGGGCGGCGACCTGCAGCGGTGCCGCCAAGGACGGGTTGGCCAGGGTGAGCGCCGCCCCGTCCCGCGCCGTGACGGTCGCGGCGACCAGGTTCATCTTCGGCGAGCCGATGAAGCCCGCGACAAAGGTGTTGCCGGGCGCGTCATAGAGTTCGTCGGGCGATCCCACCTGCTCGACCCGGCCGGCGCGCAGCACCACGATGCGGTCGGCCAAGGTCATGGCCTCCACCTGGTCGTGCGTCACGTAAACCATGGTCACACCCAGCTCGCGGTGCAGGCGCGCGATCTCGACCCGCATCTGGGCGCGCAGCTCGGCGTCCAGGTTGGACAGCGGCTCGTCGAACAGGAACAGCTTGGGGTGGCGCACGATGGCCCGGCCGATGGCCACGCGCTGCCGCTGCCCGCCCGAAAGCTGGCGCGGCTTGCGGTCGAGCAGCGGCTCCATCTGCAGGATGCGGGCGGCCTCCGCGACCTGGCGCCCGATCTCCGCCCGGGGCACCTTCGACATCTTGAGGCCGAACGCGATGTTGTCGCGCACGGTCATGTGCGGGAACAGCGCGTAGCTTTGGAACACCATGGAAACCTTGCGCTTGGCCGGCTCCAGCTCGGTGACGCGGGCGCCGTCGATGAACACGTCGCCGGCCGTCACCTCCTCCAGCCCGGCGATCATGCGCAGCAGGGTGGACTTGCCGCAGCCGGACGGGCCGACGAACACGACGAACTCCCCTTCGCGCGCTGCTATGCTCACGCCGTTGATGACGCTCGCCGCCCCGTAACGCTTCTCGATCCCTTCAAGCCGCAGGAAGCCCGTGCCTGCGCCCTCCCCAGTCGTTGCCAAGCGTGGCATCACTTGGTCGCCCCCATGGTCAGGCCGCGCACCATGTGGCGGGACACCAGCAGCGCGAAGATCGTCACCGGCAGCACGATCACGGTGCCGGTGGCCATGATCTTCCCCCACGGCAGCTCGTAGCCCGACATGAAGCTGGTCGCGACGACGGGCGCGGTCTGCACGGCGCGGCGGGTGAGCACGAGCGCATACAGCAGTTCGTTCCAAGAGAAGATGAAGCCGAAGATCGCCGACACCGCGATGCCGGGCACGCCGAGCGGCAGGTAGATGCGCCAGAAGATGTCGAACTGGCTGGCACCCTCCAGCCGCGCCGCTTCCTCCAGGTCCCGGGGGATCGAGCGGAACTGGTCGGTGCAGATCCAGACGACGATGGGCAGGATGAAGGTGATGTAAACCAGGATCAGCACGAGATGGGTGTCGAGCAGGCCAATGTTCTGCGCCACGAGGTAGATCGGCAGCGCCAGCACGATGGGGCTGATGAAGCGGTTGGAGATGAACCAAAACCACAGGTCCGACTTGCCGCGGAACTCGTAGCGCGCCAGCGCAAAAGCGGCCGGCGTGCCGAGCACCACCGCCAGCCCCGTGCTGAACACGGCCACGATCAGCGAGTTGACGATGGCGCCCACCACCTTCTGGTCGGCGAACACCTCGGCGTAGTTGGCAAGCGTCGGCGTGAACAGCCAAACCGGCGGCGAGGCGAGCAAATCGGTCTGCGTCTTGAAGGACGACGACACCATCCAGTAGAACGGGAAGATCGTCACGGCGAACACGGCCAGCAGCCCGGCGCCGTGCAGCAGGCGGCCCACGCGCGGCATCACTCGATCTCCCGGTAGAAGAAGCGGATATACACGCGGGCCAGGATGATGGTGATGACCAGCAGCAGCAGCGCCTGCGCCGACGCGGTGCCGAGGTCGAACACGCGGAAGCCCACGCGCTGGATATAGACCGAAATCAATTCCGTGGCCGCGCCCGGGCCGCCCCGGGTCATCGTGAACACCACGTCGAACAGCTTCAGCACGTCCGCCGAGCGCAGGATCAGCATGGCGGTGAGGCCGGGCAGCAGGTAGGGAAGCTGCACATGGCGGAGCAGCGCGGTTTTGCTCGCGGTTTCCAGCCGGGCCGCTTCCTCGATCTCGACGGGGACCATGGACAGGCCGGACAGGAAGATCAGCGCGCAGAACGGCGTCCATTGCCACACGTCCATGACGCAGATCGCCGCGAAGGCCCCGGCGCTGTTGCCGAGCCAGTCGAAGGACGGCACGCCGAACAGCCCGATCAAGCTGTTGGCGATCCCGAAATCCCGGTTGAAGATCAGCCGGCCCAGCAGGCCCACCACCGCGTAGGTGGTGGCGAGCGGGACCACGAGCGACACCCGGGCGAGCGCGCGCAGCCCGCGGAAGCCCGGCTGGTGCAGCAGCAGCGCGACGCCGAGGCCCAGCGCGACCTCGAACGGCATCACGCACAGGAAGAACTTGGCGGTCCGGCCCAAGGTCTCCCAGAAGGTCGGGTCGCCGAGCACCTGCTGGTAGTTGGCGAAGCCCACGAACGGGAAGCCGTCGCGCGACCGGGTGAGATTGTAGCGCCGCAGCGACGTGACCACAGCGAACAGCGTGGGGTAGATGCCGATGACGAGCAGGACCAGCACCGCCGGGGCCAGGAACCACAGCGGCGTCAGGCGGCCGTAGCCGGTGTAGAAGGGTCGTGGCCGCGCGGTGGACATGTGGCGTCACCCAGCCTTGGAGAAGCGGCGCACGCGCCGGGATGCGGGAACCGGCTCGGGGCCAGCCCGCCCCCGCGCGCAGCCGGACCCGGCCGAAGCGGCTACTGGATCAGCTTCTTCTTGCCGTCGTAGTAGCCTTCCTTTTGCAGGATGGCCTCCATCCGGGTGCCGATCTCCTTGGCCCCTTGCTCGGTCGTGACTTCGCCCAGCATCATCTTGGAGCCGAACTCGGCGACGATCTCCGACACCGCAGGCCAGGCCGGGAAGCGCGGCCGGAACTCCGGCACGCCCTTTTGCCAGGACGCCACCATGGGGTCCACGAACTGGTAGGCGGTCTTGACCGCCGGGTCGTCATACACCGCCATGCGGCCCGACACCCCGCCGGCCTGGACATAGGGCTTGGCGATGGCCTCGGAGGTCGCCCATTGGATGAAGATCCAGGCCGCCTTCTGCTCCTTCTCCGGCGCCTGCGACGCCACCGCCAGCGAGAAGCCGCCCAGCGCCGGCAGGCGGCCCGCCGTTCCGGCCGGCTCCGGCGCAACCCCCAGGCAATCGCCGAGCTTGGAGGTCTTGGGGTCCGTGAGCGTCGAGTAGAACGCCGACCATTCGGTGATCATGGCGACCTGTTTCTGCGCCAGCGCGTTGACCGCCTCCGCGTGGTCCCAGCTGACGACGCCGGGCGGCATGTACTTCATCAGGTTCTGCCGGAACTGCAGCCCGGCCTGGCTGTCCTTGCCGCCGAGATTGGAGCGGAACGACTTGTCCAGCAGCGAGCCGCCGGCGGGCCAGAGCATCCGCATGAAGCTGTCCGCCGACTGCGTTTCGCCGCGGAGCGATTGCAGCGCGTAGCCATACTGCTTCTTGGCCGGGTCGGTCAGCTTCGGCGCATAGGTGCGGGCCAGCTCGTCCCAGGTCGCGGGCGGCTTGTCGAAGCCGGCGTCCTTCAACATGCACTTGTTGTAGAACAGCAGGCCCGAGTAGTTGTCGAACGGCAGGCCGTAGGTCGTCCCGCCCCAGGAACCGAAGGCGTCCAGCAGCAGCGGGAAGAAGCCCTTGAGGTTCAGGTTGGGATCGGTGATCGCGGGATCGCCCGACAGCTTATTGATCGGCACGATCCAGCCGTTCTCCGCGAACTCGCCGATCCATACGAGGTCCACGAGGGCGATGGACAGGTCGCCTTGCGAGTTGAAGTTGAGCACCTCCTTCTCGCGGGTGTTCTCGTAGGGGACGATCTCGTAGTTGACCTTGATCCCCGTCTGCTTCTCGAACTCCGGCAGCAGCTTGATGATCGCGCGGTAGCCCGGCCGGTCCAGGAAGATCACGTTGAGCTGGGTGCCTTTGAACGGCGCGGCGGCCTTGGCGATGTCCCATGCTTGGCCTTGGGCCTGGGCCTCGGCGGGCGGCGCGGCCCACAGCGCGCTGCCGAGCAGGGCGATGGCGGCACTCACGTTCCGTAGCAGCGGTCGCATGAACTCCCCCTTCGTGCCGATCACGCCGGCTTCTTGTTCAGCCCCCATGAGGGCGTCCGAACCAACTTAGCTGATGGCCGGCGGCTGTCCAGGTCTTGAGATGGCTGGCCGGGGCGACCCAGCCTCCGGCCTCAGCCCGGGGCCTCGACCATGCGGATCTGCAGCTTTACGTCGGTCGGCAAGCCGGAGGCTGCGCGCTCGAACGCCGCCACGCTGTCCCGGAACGCGAAGGTGCCGGTGATGAGCGGCTTCAGGTCAACCTTGCCCGACGCGATCAGCGCCAGGGCGCGGTCGAAGATGTTGGCATAGCGGAACACCGTCTCGATGCGGACCTCCTTGGCGATGGCGTCCGCCACCGACAGCTGCACGTCTCCGACCGGCAAGCCGACCAGCACCACCGCGCCGCCCGGCCGCACCAGCCGGAAGATGTCGCCGAACGCCTTGGGGCTGCCGCTGGCCTCGAACACGATATCGGCCCCCCAGCCTTCCGTGTCGCGGGCGATGGCCGCGGCGAACGGCTCCTCGCCGATGTTGACCGGGGTGATGCCGGGGTAGCGGCCGGCGATGGCCAGCTTTTCCGCGCTGAAGTCCGAGACCAGCACGCGGGAGCACCCGCCCGCCAGCGCCGCCAGCGCCACCATGATGCCGATCGGCCCGGCGCCGATCACGGCCGCCACGTCGCCCGGCACGATCCGCGCCCGCGCCGCCGCGTGCATCCCGATGGCGAACGGCTCCACCATCGCGCCTTCGGCAAAGCTCACCTTGTCCGGCAGCTTGAAGGTGAAGGCGGCCGGGTGGACCGCGTAGGGCGTCAGCACGCCGTGCACCGGCGGCGTCGCCCAGAAGCGGACGGACGGGTCCACGTTGTACAGGCCGAGCTTCGACGCGCGCGACGACAGGTCCGGCACGCCCGGCTCCATGCACACGCGGTCGCCGGGCTTGAAGCCCGTGACGGCGCTGCCGACTTCGACCACCGTGCCCGCGCCCTCGTGGCCCAGCACCATCGGCGCGTCCACCACGTAGGAGCCGATGCGGCCATGCGTGTAATAGTGTACGTCGCTGCCGCAGACGCCGACCGTGTGCAGGGCGATCTTCACGTCGGCCGGCCCGACATCGAGCGGCAGGTCGATGTCGCGCAGGGACAGCTCGCCTTTGCGTTCCAGGACGAGGGCTTGCATGGCGTTCTCCTCAGCTCTTGGCGATGCTGCCTCGGCTGCATCCCGCAAACAAGCGCGTCACCAAGCCAACAGCGCCCTCGCCCCCTTCCTGGCCGCGGCTCTGAGCTTTCCGCGAAGCCTGGCGTAGTCTTCCTGAAACGTCGGGCCGATGGGCTTCACGGGATGCCAAAGCATGTCGCGCTGCCAACAAACGTGCTTCAGCGGCTTGTAAACGAAGGTTCCAGGCCCGAGGCCCCAGGCATCGACGTTGCAGACATAGACCTGCCCGCGGTCCTGGGGCCGGACATAAGCGCCCTGTCCGCCGAGATCGATGATCGACATGCCGAGGCGGTGCGCAAGCGTCGGCCAGACGACCTCGCTATGGCCGGACCACCCGGCGCGATAGGCCTGATCCACCGCGTGGACGAGCCGGGCGGACACCCGGTAAACCGGCATGAAGCTGCACAGCAGCTCGGAGCTGGCCGGCGGCGAGTCGCCGTCCGGCACGACAAGCGTGTCCCACCAGAACCACTTCGGGTGCTTGGAAGCGTCGCGGATGCCCGCGCCCACGAAGTCCGCGTCGCTGTCCTCGTAGCGTCCGAAGAACTTTCGCCACGAACCGGTGTAGCGGACGTCGTACTCGACGCCCCAGTAATAAGCGTAGCCGGGTTTCGCGCGCGTCAAGCACAGCATGGGCAGATCCGTGTGGCCGCCGGACCAGATCGCCCAGCCCGGCTGGTCCAGCCCTGATTTCCGGACATACTCGGCGACGCGGATCTCCGGCGTCCTGACCACGAGGTGAGGCACGTCCGCGAGCAGCGGCGGCTCCGGCGCGCCCGGCGGAAGGTGGACGAGCACGATGGCTTCGAAATGTGGGGGCAGCGCGCGGCGGATCGCCTGGAACACCCGCTTGACCTGCCATCCGAAGACATGCGTTTGGAAGGCGACCAGCACCTTGCCATGGGCACCGTCCGCTTCCGGCTGCGGTGCTGCACCAGCACGTGTCATATGTCAGGCCAAGGACACGGCATCGTGCAGATGAGGAGCCGGAAGTTCCATGATACGTATCTCTCCCTGAGACGGCCGTGCTTGGCAGCCGCGGTTCATTGCAGGGCTGTTTTGGCTTTGCTGGCGGCGTGCTGTGCAGCAACGGCAGGCTACCAGACGCCCAACCCCTTGTTGGCCAGACAACGGAAGCCCACCACGCTGTTTCGTCCGCGGCGGCCGATGCCCAAGTTTTCCAGCCTATCGCCGGCCTTTTGGGTTAACATCTAAACATTTCGCGCAATCGTTGTGTTTATTGACACGTTGCACGATTTGTGAAGCAGCCAAAGACCACGGCTTCTGTGCAAGACCGTAAGAGGCCGCGCCAACATGGCAGCCTTGTTTCGGGTGCCGGCGTAGGGCGCTGCCCGCCGGGGCTGCTGCCTGCGCTCGTGAGCCGGGCTTGACACCCGGGCGTGACCTGGCGAAGGCTGACGTTGCTTGGTTATCGTGAGGCATGTCGGCAATCAAAGGCGTCAGACGGCGAGACTTGTTCCAATGACCCGGCAATCGGAACTCGTCTCCAGCCGGGGCATTGCGGCCACCGCGAGCCGGCGCCGCGGGCGGCGGGCGTGACGGCGCGCCCGTCCGCCTGCGGATGCACGCATGACTG
>CALMAB010000484.1 GCA_937858325.1 uncultured Acetobacteraceae bacterium | reverse complement strand
TATCCAGCACGGCCGACTGCTGGTAGAAGATCATCCACGGCATGATCACCGCGCCCAGGTTGGCGGCCACGAGGTAAAGGTACTTGGGATCGGTGAGCGGCGCTTGGGCGACCTGCGCCGCGATCTCCGTCGCGCTGGGGTGCGCCTGCCAGGCCACGGCGACAAAGGCCAGCTCGAACAGGCCGAGGGCGATGGCGATGCGCTCGACCACGTGATAGCTGCCGAGCCAGGTCATCAGCAGCAGCAGGGCCACGACCGCCGCCATCATCCACGGCACCGGCAGGCCGAACAAGGACGCGATGCCCGCCAGGCCTGACAGTTGAGTGACGATGGCGCCGACGCAGGCGAGCACGAGGGTGCCGACGGACAGCCAGGCCCAGCCGCGCCCGAAGGCGATGCGGATCAACTCGCCATGGCCGCGCCCGGTCACCAGGCCGAGCCGCAGGGTGAGCTCCTGCACGATGAACAGCACGGGGATGAGCAGGACCTGGAGCGCCAGCAGCTTGTAGCCCCACTGCGCGCCGCTTTGCGCGGCGGTGATGATGCTGCCGGCGTCGGTGTCGGCCAGCATCACGAGGAGGCCCGGCCCCAGCGTGGCGAACAAGCGGCGGCGGAGCGGGACGGCAAGGGCGCGGGTGGCCAAGGGGATCACCGGAAGCTGTGTGCAGCGGGTGGCTATCACCAGCAGCCGCGACGAGCCAGGGGCCGCGAGCGCCGCGCTGGCGGTTTCTGGATCGCCGCGTGGCCAGGGCGGTCCACAATGACGGAAAGGGCGGGGCAAGGGGCCGTTGCTGCAGATGCCGTACCGGCTACGCGGGCTTGGCTTGGCGGCCTGGGTGTTCAAGGCCGGGGAGAATGCGGGCCGCACCTGGTACTGGAACCGCCATCGCGGCGCTCAACCGCATGATCCAGACTGCCAGACCGCTCGCCATCCGGCGTGCCTGAGGAACACCAACCGGCGTGCCTGAGGAACACCAACCAAAGGCGACGTCCGACCCCACCAGATCGATGCAGCAACGCCACCAAGCGACCCACCCGTCACCGCGTCAAAACCAGGACCCTGGAGTCGAACACTGCCTCGCGCAGGGTCGGGTCAGGCCACGAGACTAGCGGCCACACGTAGCCGTACTCTTCAGCAAATGGCAGCGTTTGCACGGCGCTGAACCCTGCCGTGCGCGCGGCGGCCGTCAACTCACCATGGGAGAGCAGCCGGCGTTCCAAGGCATCTCCGGTACCGCCATGGAAGTTCGGCTTGTCGTCCATGTAGAGCGTACCGCGCCTGTTGCGCCACTCGACGACGCGGGACGCTCCCCGATCAGAAACGGTCAGTTCCGTTGCGCCCGGATACCATTCGATGGAATAGGGCATCTGCCAGGTCGGAGCCGACAAGATGACCGAGCCGCCTGGCTTAAGCATGGAGCATAGGTTTGCCAGCACAACGGACGGCGGCTCCGCCGTGTGCTCGATCACATCGGAGCAGATGATGATGTCACATGCGGCCCAAGCGTCGCACGACGCCGGGGCGCAGATATCCAGAAACGGCGCCTGGTGGAAGAACGTGTTCCGGTAGGAAAGCTTCTGGCCCAGCAGGTCCGCATAGCACTCGCTATCCGATACGCCCAACGCCCTGACGTCCATGCGGGGCGGTTGCAGGATCAGCGGCGTTCGGCTGCTGTCGAACGCCACGTTCTGGATGGCCAAGATGATGCCGCAGTAACGCGCGTTCGCGCCGCAGACCGCGCACCCTTGGGCTTCCCGGCTGAGGCGGATAGTGCCGCGTGATCCGCATAACGGGCAGCAGAAGTTGGCCAAATCATGATTGGAACACATTGCTTACGGTACCCGAGTACAGCGAGGAGATACTATAGGGTGATTTCAGGACACGTGTTCGTGCCGAGTTCCGGGTTGTGCCGATTGGGGAGGCGTGTCGCACTAAATCCGTGCAACGCGGGCGGTTGTGGAGAAATGGGCGGACGGGCCGCGCAGCGATTTCGGCATGATGACGGCGGGGTTGCCCAACCTGTTCACGATCAACGGGCCGGGCAGCCCCTCGGTGCTTTCCAACATGATCACGTTCATTGAGCAGCACGTGGACTGGATCGCGAACTGCCTGGCTTACCTGCGCGCATCCGTATCTCGGTCGCGGTGACGCCCGGCGCTTCTGCCATCCTTCCAGCCGGCGCAGGCCCAAAGTGTCCGCGCGACGCATTCAAAGAACGCCATCGTCGCCGATCAGGTGGTTCAAGCATGGTTCCTGGACCGATCCGGACCGGTTTGTGCGACCCGCCATGCGTCCCGCAGCGTGTCCGCCGCGCAGCGCAGCGCCGGGTCGGCGGCGGCGATCACCCGGCCCATGGTCAGCATCCCGTGGACCTGGTCGGACAAATGCAGGGCGGCGACGCGCACGCCCTCGGCTTCCAGGCGCGCGGCGTAGGCACGGCCCTCGTCGGCCAACGGGTCGTGCGCGACCGTCAGCACCAGGGCCGGCGGCGTGCCTGCCAGCCGCTCCGCCCGCAGCGGCGAGGCGCGCCAATCGAGCCGCTGCGCGGGGTCGGGGACGTAGTGGTCCGCGAACCACCGCATGGTCGCCGCGGTGAGCGGCACGCCCTCGGTGGTCCGGGCGTAGGAGCCGCTGTCCATGGCGAAATCCACCGCCGGGTAAAGCAGCACCTGGCACGCCGTGGCCGGCGCCGTGCCGTTTCGCCCCATGAGGGCGAGCACGGCGGCGAGGTTGCCTCCGGCGCTGTCGCCGCCCACCGCGAGGCGGGCCGGGTCGATGCCCAGCGCCGCCGCGTTCGCGGCCACCCAGGAC